>RGAX01000217.1 GCA_009919985.1 Opitutaceae bacterium | reverse complement strand
GCGACATGGCCGCGGCGGGCGCCGACATCGTGGTGTGCCACCTTGGCCTTACGACTGGCGGCGCCATCGGGGCCGAGACTGGCCTGAAGCTAGTTGATTGCGTTGCGCCCATCAATGCTTGGGCGGCTGCTGCGCGTTCCATCAACCCCGAAGTCCTCGTGCTTTGCCACGGCGGACCGATCGCGACGCCGGAGGATGCGCAATTCATCCTCGCCAACTGCCCCACCTGTGACGGCTTTTACGGCGCAAGCTCAATGGAGCGCCTGCCTACTGAAGTGGCGCTCACCGAAACCACCCGGCGCTTTGTCGCCATGCGGCGCTGATAGCCATGACGCCGCGCTACCCCTTTAATTTGCTGAACTTGACTGGAGATCAACCATGACCGGTGCTGAATTCGGAAACTTCCTCCTCGCCTTGATCGTCGTCGCCATCGTGGTGGCAGTCTTGGTGTGGCTGCTGCACTGGCTGTACCTGCGCAGCTCCAAGGAGCGCGCTTTTGTTCGAACCGGCATGGGCGGTCAAAAGGTGGTGCTCGACGGCGGCGCCTTCGTGTTGCCGATTGTGCATGACGTGATACCCGTGAACATGAACACCCTGCGCCTAGAAGTCATGCGTGGTCGCGACAAAGCACTCATCACCAAGGACCGAATGCGCGTCGACGTGATCGCCGAGTTCTACGTGCGCGTCGCAGCCCACCCGGACGCGGTTGCAGCGGCCGCGCAAACGCTGGGCCTGCGCACGATGGAGCCGGAGCAGTTGAAGGAGCTGGTCGAGGGCAAGTTCGTAGACGCGCTGCGCACCGCGGCAGCCGAAATGTCGATGGAGGAGCTGCACGAGAAGCGCGGTGCTTTCATCAAGCGCGTGCGCGAGTCGGTGGCCGAAGATCTCACCATGAATGGCCTGGAGCTGGAAGCGGCATCGCTGACCCAGCTCGACCAGACGGGAATGGAGTATTTCAACCCGAGCAACGCATTCGACGCAGAAGGCCTTACCCGTTTGACGGAACAAATCGAACACCGCAAGAAGCAGCGCAACGACGTCGAGCAAGACACGCTGATCGCCATCCGCAACAAGAACCTCGAGGCCGAGAAGCTCGGCCTAGACATCGACCGTGAGAGCGAATATGCGCGCCTTTCGCAGCAGCGAGAAGTAGAGATCGCCCGCGCTCGGCAACGTGCGGAGGTGAGCACCGAGCGTGCCCAGCGCGAGCAGGCGGCAGAGGGGGCGCAAATTCAGGCCAAGCAGATCATCGACGAAGCGCGCATCCGTTCCGAGCAGAGCATCGAGCAGGAGCGCATTGGCAAAGAGCGCGCCATCCAGTCGTTGGAGATTGAACGCCGTATGGCAGTCGAGTTGGCCGAACAGCAGCGCGCCATTGCCGTGGCTCGCGAAAGCGAGGCCCAGAGCGTGGCCCAGGCCGCAGCAGACACGGCACGCGCCACCGCAGTGGCAGCGGAAGAAAAGGTCTTCACCGCGCGGGAGGTCGAGATGGCCGAGCGCAAGAAGACCATCGACCTGATCGGCGCTCGTCAGGAGGCCGAGCGCGAAGCGCTGCGTTTGACGACAGCGGCCCACGCTGAGATGCAGGCCAGCACCGACCGCGGCACCGCCATCCGGGCCCAGGCCGAGGCCGAGGCCGACGCTGACAAAATCAAGTCTATGGCGATGCGCCTGCGCGCAGAGATCGAGGCCGAGGGTTTCACGGATGGCGGCGGCCAGGCCGTAACCATCGGTATTGTGGCCGCGCCAGCCGCTGGGCGTGAGGAGGAGGGTGTTCACCGCGCCGATCGGACGCGCGGCGGGGTCGATGGCGGCGATGCGATCGAAGGCGATGATCTTGTGCGGGACGGTGAGATTGAGCCCGTGGAATTTTTTTTCGCGGAAGAGCTCGAGCGCGCGCGGGAGATCATCGGGCTGTATCTCGAAGCGAAAATAACGCCAGTCAGCGAAGCGCGGCGTGGCGGCAGCCAGCGTCGCGAGGGCGGCGTTGTGCATCGCCGGACTGATTGAGTGCTTGATCGGGTGACCGAGGACTGCGAGCGCCGTGCCGGGGTAGGACCACGTGGCGAGATCGGCGAGCGTGAGGACGGCGGAACTGTCGGGGTGTGCGTTCAGAAGCGGCGAGTCAGGCGACGAAGGGCGCGGCGGGCAAAATGAAATCGTTGGACGCAAACAAGGAGCGCGCTCGGGCTATCAAGCGGATTCGCGCGCGTGCGTCTGCTCGAATTCCGTGACAAAGCAGGCGAAAAGTTTCGCGCGCTCGGGGTCTTGCGCGAGCGTGTAGTGGTTTACGAGATTGCGGCAGCTGCGGCACAGAACCTCGCGCACGGAGCTAGGCATAAGATCGGTGGGCTTCGGCTCCAGATGATGGCTACGCAGAAACGTGGCAATTTCTTCGACGTCGCGGAACAGGCCGCGGTCAAAGGGATCGATAAAAAAGGGTTCTTCGTCGTCGTAGCAGCCAACGATGAAGTGCCCAGGTAGGCCGATCGGCTCAAGCGGAAGGCTGAGACGTTGGGCGACGAGCAGGTAGACCAAACTAAGCGAGAGCGGGATGCCCTGGCGGCGCGTGAGTACTTCGTCGATGAAGCTGTTGCGCGGGTCGGTGTAGTGTTCGACGTTACCGCGGAACCCCCATTCGTGAAACAGCACGCGGTTCATGATACGGCATTTCTCGCGGGTGGTCGCGGGCTCGGCGATGAGCTCGGTGCAACGCGCGGCGATGGCGTCGAGTTGTTCGCAGCAGGCGCCGACGTCGAGCTGTGGGTTCACCGTGCGGGCGAGCAGTAGTGCGCCGGTTTCGAGCTCGTAGTGCAGCGATCGAATGAAGGTGAGAAATTCCCCAACGGGGTCTGCGAGCTGGAGTTCTTCGATGAAGCTGGTCGCGGCGCGGGCGAGGGCGGGGTGAGCGCCGCGGGCGATCTCATGCAGAAACGGCGCTGCGTCTGCGCCGAGGGCGGTGAAGCGCGCGAGCAAGGCTCGGCGCACGCTGGGGCTCGGGTCGTCCAGCAGGCGCAGGAGTGCGGATTTTTGGGCGGGACTCAGCGGCGTGGTTTCCACGGAAAAATACCGAGACGCGTTTCGCCTGTGAGGCAATGCGGAAGCGCGCGGGTTTACATGCGCTCCGGCCAAGGGTCACGCGCGAGGAGTTGGCTGGAGAGGCGGTGAGCGCTCAGAAGCCCGTCTTCGTGAAAGCCGTAGCGTTGCCACGCGCCGGCGAAGAATGTCTCGGTGGTGCCGCGCGCGGCTTGGTTGAGCGCGGGCAACTCGGCTTGGGCGGCCGTGGCAGCGAGACTAAAGAGGGGGTGTTCGTACGCGATGCGGCGCAGGACGCGGGCCGGGTCAATGACTTCCGGGCGATTGATGGTCACAAAATAATTTTCGCGCTCGGAGACGCCTTGGAGTTTGTTCATCCAGTAGTGCGTGGCGGTGGAGACAGTGCCGGTGGCGTCGCGGGCGATCTCATAGTTCCACGCGGACCAAGCCAGACGCGTGCGAGGCATGACCGCGACATCGGTGTGCAGCGTGGCAGTGTTCGCTTGGTAATGAAACGCGCCGAGGAGGCGTCGCTCGGCGTCGGTGGGCGCGGCGAGGAGCCGGAGCGCTTGGTCGCCGTGACAGGCAAGGATGACTTTATCGAATGTCTCGCTGCCGCCCATGGCCGTAGTGACGGTGACGCCGCGGGGCGTGCGCGAGATACCCTTAGCAGCGGCGTTGAGGCGGATGCGTTCCGCGAACGGCGCGGTGAGCGGGGCGACGTAGCTTTTGGAACCGTTTTCCACCGTCCACCACTGGTGCTGAGTGTCGAGGCCGAGGAAGCCGTGGTTATGGAAAAACCGCAGCAGCGCAGCAGCGGGGAAGCTGAGCATTTTTTCGGGCGGCGTGCTCCACACGGCCGAGCTCATGGGGACAAGATAGAGGTCGAAAAAATCAGGACCGTAGCCGCGACGTTTCACGTACTCGCCCAGTGTTTCGGTGGCGATGGGCGAGGTGGGATCGGCTAGGGCCGCGACGGCTTCTTGGTTAAAGCGGTGGATCGCGGCCAGCATCCGGTAAAAACGCGGGCGGAAGAGATTGCGGCGCTGGGCGAAAAGGTGGTTGAGCGAGGAGCCGCAAAATTCCAAGCCGCTGTCAGCGTGGCGGACACTGAACGACATATCGGTTTTCTTAGTGGCGACGCGCAGTTCGTGAAACAGGCGCGTAAGCAGCGGGTAGGTGGCGTGGTTAAACACCATGAAGCCCGTGTCGATCGGCACGGCGCGACCGGTGCCGGGTTCGGTGGCGTTGACGGTGTTGGTGTGGCCGCCGATGTAGTCCGCCGCTTCGAACAGCGTGAGGTCGTAGTCGCGTTGTAGAAAATGGGCGCAGCCGAGGCCAGCGATGCCGGTGCCGATGATGGCGAGGCGAGGGTGAGACATGGAAAAAAGGCGGCGGGTTAAACTAAAGCGGTGGCCAGATGCGGGTGGCGAAAGTGGTTTAGGCGGCGTGGGATGTACGGAATGGCTTAGGGGAACCTGTTATAT
>RGAX01000216.1 GCA_009919985.1 Opitutaceae bacterium | reverse complement strand
GCTGAAGCCAACCGCATTACCAACGCCACGTTTCAAGCGGGTGACGCCGCGACGATTTTCGCGGGCCTTGATCCCGTTTTCGCCCCCGCCGAGACCGCCGTCATCATTGATCCCCCGCGTAAGGGCTGCGACGAATCGTTTCTTAACCAACTCATCGCCTTCGGCCCACGCACCGTGGTCTACGTGAGTTGCGATCCGGCGACCCAGATGCGTGACCTCAAAGGATTCCTCGCTGCCGGTTATGTGCTCACTGATGTCCAGCCCTTCGACTTATTCCCGCAGACGCGCCACCTCGAATGCGTGATTACCTTAGGCCGGGAAAAAGCTTCGAGCTCAATCCAGCCGGACTGATTTTCTTAAGCTTTAGTATCGCGCATTCACTCAAGGCAGGGCTTTGGCCTTGTTTACAGGTACGTGAACTTCGAAGCGCTTCATGAAAAAGGGCACGTACGGCGCGTTCCAATATACGCCATAGGCCTCGCCGGCAGGTTCGATCGCGGGTTTTTGATCCGCCATCCAAGCCAGCAACTCGGTGCGGGCTTTTTCGAAATTCTCCCGCGAGTAACCGCCGCGTTCGCCGCGGCTCGCGACGTGGCGCTCGGGCACGTTGATCACCTCGACGCCAGATTCATTGCCGGCGACTTTGGCGCGTTCGCTTGTGGCCACCCAGAAATACATCGCAGCATCGTTGATGCGGGCTTCGACCGGCGTGGTCATGGCGATTTTGTGGCGTGAGATGTAGCGAAAAAGGGGGCCGAAGAGATTATCGGCGCCGTCAAAGTAGTTGCCGCGTCCGGCGGATTGCAGGAGCACACCGGCGGGCAGGGTTTTTAATTCTGAAGTGCCGGGGGCGGTCGGCGGAAAGGCTTCTTGGGCAGACATGGGCAGCAGGGTGGTGAAAAAGGCGAGAACAAGGAGTAACCGGGGCATTTGAGTAGACTAGTGGAAGCGGATAAAAACGCAAATCCGGTTCCATCCGGTTTGGCGGGAAACACTCAGCGATTGCCTCTTAGGCGGCCTATTGGCGTCGTGGGATGTGGCTTTCACCCCTTTCGCTCAAAACGTTTCCCACCATGCGTCTCATTGACCTTTCTCAACCCCTCTTTGATCGCGCGCCAAATTGCCCCGTCCACCCGCCGGTGTCGTTTCGGCGTATAGCGGATCATCCTGCCGATGGTTGGCGTATGGAGGAAATCGCGATGGCGACTCACACCGGCAGCCACCTTGATGCCCCGCTGCATAAAATCGCGGGTGGCCGGAGCATTTCGGATTTACCCCTAGAGACCTTTGTCGGTCCGGCTCGAATTGGTGATGTACGTGGGTTGGAGCCGGCGGCGCCGATCACAGCGGAGTTGCTCGCGGCGAAACTGTCGGGGTTGGTCGCGGGAGAAATTGCTTTGTTGGCGACGGGTTGGGGTGAACGACGAGCGATGAACGAGGAGTGGCTTTATCGTTCGCCGTATGTCGATCCGTCGGGTGCGCGTTGGCTGGTTGAGCACGGGGTGCGTGGCGTGGGTATTGACCATTATTCGATTGGCGGCAGCGGACCGCTTAACGCCGAGACGCACACGATTTTACTCGGGGCGGGCGTATGGGTTGTCGAAGAACTCAAATTTCCGGAGGAAGTGTTCGCGCTGCCTGCACCGCAGAAATTCTGGGCACTCCCGCTTAACTGGCCGGGTTGTTCCGGCGCGTTTTGTCGACCGGTGTTAGAAGTACAATGACGTATTGAGCCAAAATACCCCCGCCTCGCCGCAGGGTTGCATGGAAACCAACAGCTAAGAGATGCTTCCAAGGTGATTATTTTAAAAGAAGCCAGGTTGCACCGGATTGAGCTACGAGCACGGATGCCGTTTCGCTACGGCATCGCGACGATGACGGAGTTGCCGCATGTCATCCTTGCGCTCACTTTTGAAATCGACGGCCGTACCGCCACCGGCATCGCCGCGGATCATCTCCCGCCGAAATGGTTTACTAAAGATCCTGCGCGGGCGCCGTTGGACGAGATTAACGATATGGTCGCTGTGATTCGCGCCGCGGTGAATCACGCTCGCGAGGTCCAGGCGCCAACGGTGTTTGGTTTTTGGCGGGAGGTTTACGCCGCGCAGGTGGTTTGGGCGGAGCGCGGAAACGACGGTATAAAAATACCGCCGCTACTTGCGCATTTCGGGACCTCGCTTGTCGAGCGAGCGTTGATCGATGCGTTTGGCCGCGCGCGCGGGGTAAGCTTTGCGACGGGGCTGCGGGAAAATATTTTCGGCGTAGATCTTGGGGCCTTGCGGACCGAGCTCGCAGGTTCGGCGCCCCGGGATTGGCTGCCGGCGCAACCGGCGACGACGTTGATCGCGCGGCACACGGTGGGTCTTGGCGATGCACTTGAAGACGGTGACATCACACCGGAAGAGCGCGTGGACGATGGTTTGCCGCAGGCGCTGGATGCCTGCGTACGATTTTACGGTCTCCGGCATTTTAAGATCAAAATCAATGGCGAGGCGGCGCGCGACCGGGACCGGCTTACGCGCATGGCAGGAATTTTCGCGCGCGAATGCGCGGGGCGCGATTGGGCTTTCTCGCTCGATGGCAATGAGAGCTTTCGTGAAGTCGGTGCGTTTGCCGACTACGCGCGCGGACTGATGGCGACGCCAGCACTGTCGGCTTTATGGCCGCGGTTGTGGTTTATCGAGCAACCCTGGCACCGTGACGTCGCGCTTTCGCCTGCGATTGGTGAGTTGGTGCGAGCCTGGCCGGAGCGCCCACCGATCATCATCGACGAATCCGATGGCGAATGGGCTACGACGGCACGAGCCACAAAAACTGCAAAGGTATTTTTAAAGGTGTGGCCAATGCGTGTCGGTTGGCGCAGCGGCGCGCAGCCGGAGAGACGGGCCTAATGAGCGGCGAAGATTTGAGTAACGTCGGGCCCGTGGCGCTTTTGCAGGATCTTGCGGTACAAGCGGCTTTGGGGGTGACGAGTGTAGAGCGCAACGGGCATCATTATTTCAAAGGCCTCTCCGCGTGGCCGGCGGCCGTGCAAGCCCATGTGTTGGCGGAGCATGGCGATGTGTATTGCCCAGCGGCGAATGGAGCCGGTTGGCCGCGCGTGAACGTGGTCAACGGCGAGGTGCGGATCAGCTCAGTCACGCACGGGCCGGGCTTGGGCGCCGCGCATCCACCGCTTGAGGGTTTGGCGAATGTGGGGGTTTGAGGGGTTTTTCGCACTCCGGCCTTGCGCGGGATGACGCAGGGCTTCCTGTTTCGGCGCATGAAAGTCACGTTCACCACCAAGGAATACGCGCGCATCCTCGAACTCGCTTACATGGGTTTGCGGGTCGCTAACAGCGAGAGCGAGACGCCGGATATTTTGCCTGAGCGTTACGCCGATGCGGCGCAAAAATTATTTGCCCTAGCGACACCGCTCGGCTGCGCGGATCTTGTGGAGGAAGTAGCGGAGGAGGAATTCCAGCCTTCGGAAAAATTGGAAACTGGTCCCGTACTTGCAAAGCTCGCGCGATTTACCGAGGACGCATTTTGGCGTGAGTTGGTGGAGCGGCTGGCGGAGCGCGACCTGCGCTCGGAGCTCGGTGCGACGAAACTCACCGAGGAGTTGAACGAGGGAGAGGAAAAACGACTCGAGGAAATTGAAGATAGTTATTGGCGCGAGTTTGAAGCGAAGGGGACGGATTTCTTGGTGTTGCTCAAGGGCGGGCGCGGATGAGCGCGTCGGCTAAGCCAGATCGCTCGCGAGATTTTTTTAATTCCGAGTTTATCTTTCTGAATGATTAGGTTGGCTGCGGCGATGCAACCAACGCTTCTTGTGCTCGCGGCTGGAATGGGATCGCGCTATGGCGGCCTTAAACAAATCGACCCCGTCGGACCCGCGGGTGAGACGGTGCTCGACTATGCGGTGTTCGATGCGGTGCGAGCCGGTTTCAAGCGCGTGGTGTTTGTGATTCGGGAGGAATTTGCCGAGCTCTTCAAAACTCAAGTCGCGGCCAAATACGCCGGGCTCATTGCGGTGGACTACGTATTTCAATCGCTCGCGGCGTTACCTGCAGGTTTTTCTGTTCCGGTGGGCCGCGAGAAACCATGGGGGACGGGCCACGCGGTCTGGTGCGCGCGCGCGGCGCTCGGCGGAAACTTCGCCGTCATTAACGCCGATGATTTTTACGGTTCCGATTCATTTGCGCAGCTCGGTAAATTTCTCGCCGCGCCCGCGCCCGCGCCCGCGCGGGCCGCGACGGGTTATGATCCGATGTCGGGTCATCGGCCGCCGCCGCCAATTTTGGCGGAGTTTGCGATGGTGGGTTTTCGCCTTGATCGGACCCTCTCGGAGCACGGTGCGGTTTCGCGCGGAGTGTGCTCGTTGCAGCAGAGTCAGCTGCGCGGTATCGTGGAGCAGACAGGTATTCTTGCGAGTGAGGTGGGCGTGGGCAAAAAGTATTCGGGCGAAGAAACCGTCTCGATGAACTGCTGGGGTTTTACGCCCGCGGTGCTGGCAGGGCTCGATGCACAGTTCCGAGAATTTTTAAAAGAGAAAGGCGCGGAGCTGAAGTCGGAGTT
>RGAX01000215.1 GCA_009919985.1 Opitutaceae bacterium | reverse complement strand
GGACTCATAAGCCTTTGGTCGCCGGTTCAATCCCGGCCTCTGGCACCACTTTAATTTAAGCCCGTTCCACCTCAGGTGGGGCTAGCGGCTGAGGCGGTGCGGCAACTTCGGCCTTGGATTTGGGCGAGGGTGCCGGCAACTTCGGATGTCATATCTATGAAAATTTGCTGCATTGGCGCTGGTTACGTGGGTGGTCCGACGATGGCGATGATCGCGCTTAAGGCGCCGCACATTCAAGTGACCGTCGTTGATATGAATGCGACGCGCATTGCGGCCTGGAATTCCGACACTTTGCCCATCTACGAGCCAGGCTTGGATGAAGTCGTAAAACAACGTCGGGGAAAAAACCTGCATTTCTCCACAGCCGTCAAAGAGACGATCCAAGCGGCCGACATCATTTTCGTCGCGGTCAATACGCCGACCAAAACGTACGGCGTGGGCGCCGGCCGTGCGGCCGACCTACGTTTCATCGAATCGGTGGCGCGCACGATTGCTGAAGTAGCGGATGGTTCCAAAATTATCGTCGAGAAATCCACCATCCCGGTGAAGACAGCGGAGACGATTAAGGATATTCTCGCGGCCAATACGCGGGGCGCAAAATTCCAAGTGTTGTCGAATCCGGAGTTTCTGGCTGAGGGCACGGCGGTGGCGGACTTGATCCAGCCTGACCGCGTGCTGATCGGTGGTGAGCGGACGCCCGAAGGTGATGCGGCCGTTCAGAAACTCGTCGAGGTGTACGCGAACTGGGTGCCACGTGATAAAATTATCACGACCAATCTCTGGTCGTCCGAGCTCTCGAAACTCGTGGCAAACGCGTTTCTAGCGCAGCGCATCTCGTCGATTAATTCCATCTCGGCGTTGTGCGAGGCGACCGGCGCCGATGTCGATGAAGTGGCGAATGCGATCGGCAAGGATTCGCGCATCGGGCCGAAATTTTTGAAGGCCTCGGTGGGTTTCGGTGGTTCCTGTTTCCAGAAAGATATTTTGAATCTCGCCTATCTATGCGAAAAATTCGGTCTACCGGAGGTTTCGGCTTATTGGGAAAGCGTTGTGAAGATGAACGATTGGCAGAAGGAGCGCTTCGCCTCCCGTGTCGTCTCAGCGTTGTACAACAGCGTCGCTGATAAAAAAATCGCGGTGTTAGGTTTTGCGTTCAAGAAGGACACGAATGACACACGCGAATCGGCCGCGATTGCGGTCTGTCGCAGCTTACTGGGCGAGCAAGCGAAGGTCGTGGTGTACGATCCGAAGGTGCCCGCACAAGAGATTGTGCATGATGTGTTGGGGGCGGGTGGGTCCAATGCACGTTTAACTGTGGCGGGCAGCGCTTATGAAGCAGCGGCTGGGGCGCACGCGCTGGTGGTTGTCACCGAATGGGATGAATTTAAGACGCTCGATTTCGCGAAAATCTACGACGGTATGGTCAAACCGGCCTTCGTGTTCGACGGTCGCAATATTTTGGATCTCGGGAAATTGCGGGCGCTTGGGTTCCGAGCGCAGGGCATCGGCAAGTGATGTTTTTAGCGGCCTGATGATTTTCTAGAGGCAAAAAAAATCCCCGGAACAATCCGGGGATTTTTTGTGTAAAAAAGTACCGAGCTTTAATTTGCTGCAGCGGTTCCGAGGTTTTTGGCGAAGTAGTTTTTTCCTTCGGCAACGAGGCGATTAGGGTCTTCGGCGAAGGCTTTGCTGTCGGTCTCGATGGCGAGGACGCCAGACCATTTGGATTTTTTGATTTCGGCGAAGAGGCCGGCGTAGTTGGAGTCCCCTTGACCGAGCTCGGTGTCGACGGCGACGGATTTGCCGTCAACGACGGAGGTTTTTTTATCTTTGAAGTGGATATCGAAGACGCGGTCACCGTAGTCGCGGAAGATGGCGGCGGCATCGAAGCCGGCGGCCGTCACCCAGCCTACATCGAGGCAGACGCCGATGCGGGCGTCGCGGGCGGCGAGGATTTTTTTCACGGTGGCGGGGTCACCGTAGACGGAGCCTTTGCCGTGGTTATGGATGGCGAGCTTGATATCGTATTCTTTGACCAACTGCTCGAGGTTGTCCCATTGGGCGAAATCTTTCGGCTCAACGATGATGAGTTTGATGCCCATCAATTTGGCGAATTCGAAGAGCTTGCGGTTGGTGGCTTTGTCGAGGGTGGTCGCGTTGACCCCGAAGGTATAGACGTGCAGGCCAGCTTTCTCGAGGACAGCCTTTTTGCGAAGGTTTTCCTCGGCGGGGGCGGAAGGGTTGAGTTGGGCGGCAATGAACTGGAGCTGGGTGATGCCGTGCTTGGTGGCGAAGGCGACCACTTGTTCGAAGTTCATATTGCGGCAGGTCCAGGTTTGGAGGCCGAGTTGGGGTGTGGCGGCGGTGCTGGAGGCGCGGGCGCAGAGCGCGAACAGAAGCGTGAAAACAATGAGGAGGGAGCGGAGTTTCATGGGGGATTGAGGAATAAATTTAGGTGAGGGTGATGACGGCGTAGGTGCGTTTGCCTTTGCGGAGGAGGACGTGTTTGCCGAAGAGCAGATCGGCTAGGGCGAGGGTGCGGGTGATATCGGTGACCTTGAGGTTGTTCACGTAGACGCCGCCGCCCTCAATGTCTTTGCGCGCTTGGCCCTTGGATGGGGCGAGCTGGGTGAGTACAAGGGCCTCGAGGAGTGGGAGGGGTTTGCCAGCCTGCCAATCGGCGAGCGCGGGGAGGGAGGTGGAGGGGATTTCACCGACGACGTCGTTAAACGTGGTCTCGGTGGTGTCGCCGATTTCGGCGCCGAAGAGGATGGCGCTGGCCTTGAGCGCGGCATCAAGGGCGGCTTGGCCGTGAACGGTGCGGGTCACTTCGCCGGCGAGAGCGCGGTGGGCTTCACGGGCGCCGGGGTTGGCGAGGTGTAGGGCTTCGAGGGCTTCGATTTCGGGGCGGGAGAGGAAGGTGAATTTGCGAAGATACTCGCCGACTTTGGCGTCCTCCGTGTTGACAAAAAATTGGTAGAATTTGTATGGACTGGTTTTCTGAGGATCGAGCCAGACGGCGCCGCCCTCGGTTTTGCCGAATTTGCTACCGTCGGCCTTGGTGATGAGGGGGAAGGTAAGGCCCCAGGCGAGGAGCCCAATTTTTTTGCGGATGAGGTCGGTCCCGGCGGTGATGTTGCCCCATTGCTCAGTGCCACCGATTTGGAGTTCGCAGTTGAGGGCCTGGCGGAGGTGGCAAAAATCGTTGGCTTGAAGCAGCTGATAGCTGAACTCGGTGAAACTAATGCCGGCTTCGCTGCCGAGGCGGGATTTTACGCTGTCCTTGGCGATCATGCTGCCGAGGGAGAAATGTTTGCCGACGTCGCGGAGGAAATCGAGGAAGCTGACGGGGGCAGTCCAGTCGGCGTTGTTGACGATACGGGCAGGGTTGCCGGGCGCACTAAAGTCGAGGAGGCGCTCGAGTTGGGCCTTAATGCGCGTGAAATTGTAGGCGAGTTGCTCGCGGGAGAGCAGGTTGCGTTCGGCGGATTTGCCGCCGGGGTCGCCGATCATGCCGGTGGCACCGCCGGCGAGGCTGATGGGGTGATGACCCGCGAGCTGGAAGCGCCGTAAGGTGAGCTGGGGGACAAGATGGCCGACGTGGAGCGAATCTCCTGTCGGGTCGAAGCCGCAATACAATGTGATCGGCCCCTTGGTCAGGCGCTGGGTCAGCGCATCTAGGTCGGTGCAATCGGCTAGGAGGCCGCGCCATTGGAGATCTTCGATCAGGGTCATAACGTAGGGCTCAAAGTAATCCGCCGCAGAGGCGGACGTGCAAGAGCGTTTCTAATGGTGGGTGCTGGAAAACCAGAAATGCGCGTATTCTTGGGAAAAACGGTTTGCGGCGGCGCGAAGCGGCGCTCTAGCTGGTCGTTCACAAGCGGAGGGAGCTCATCCCGAAGTTTTCATCCTAATCCCAAATTACACATTCTATGCCTATCGCTGTTGGTTCCAAAGCCCCTGATTTTAATCTTAAGTCCAAAAACGCCGACGGTCTCGTTGACGTTAAATTGAGCGCCAATTTTGGCGTGAAGCAGACGGTACTGCTCTTTTTCCCCTTGGCTTACACGGGCGTGTGCACCCAGGAAATGTGCGACCAGACCAGTGGTCTCGGCGACTACGAGAAACTAGGCGCGGCGGTCTATGGTATCAGCGTCGACAGCCCCTTCACCCTGGAAGCTTGGGCGAAGACCAATAAGATCGGTGTCACCTTGCTATCGGATTTGAACAAAGAGACCACGCGTGCTTACGGCGTGCTCTTCCCGATGCTCGCCGGTATTGGCGATACATCCGCGCGGGCGGCCTTTGTGATCGGTAAAGACGGCGTCGTGAAATACGCTGAGCAGACTGCGACGCCTAAAGATTTACCCAATTTCGCCGCCGTTAAAGCCGCTCTCGCGAGCTAATTTACCTAAGCAACACCTCCGCGTTGCGACCTCGTTTGGCCGCAACCCCCTTCGCCTCCGAAATCGAAAGCCCCTTTTCCATGAGCCAGCCGAATCCCTTCAATACGCTACAAAAGTTCACCGCCAATGGTGAGAGCCATTCTTTCTACTCGTTGCCCGCGCTCGAAAAAGCCGGTTTCAACG
>RGAX01000214.1 GCA_009919985.1 Opitutaceae bacterium | reverse complement strand
GATTGGTTGGGTTTGAGCGATGCGTTTATCAGCGTGGGGCGATCGATCGATGCAGCGGGGGCGCTGGAGCGGGCGGTGCGCTTGCGCCCTGAGCTGGGGGAACTCCAATATAATTTGGGCAATATGTGGTTGGGTTTGGCGCGCGGGCCCGAGGCGGTGGCAGCGCTGTCTGAGGCGGTGCGGTTGCGGCCGGACTGGGCGGCGGCGCAGAATAATTTAGCTTTGGCCTTGGTGAGTGCCGGGCGGGTGGCCGAGGCAGTTCCTTCTTATCAGGAAGCCCTGCGGTTACTGCCGGGGGTGGCGCAGGTGCATCACAATTTGGCGTTGGCCTTAGGGAAATTGGGGCGCGTGCCCGAGGCGATTGCACAGGATGAGGCGGCGTTACGCTTGGAGCCGAATAACCGCGAGGCGCGAGCGCATTTGGCGTGGTTACGCCGGCGTTGATTGGCGGGGGGCTTTTTTAAGCGGACACAAAAAAGGCGACTGCCCGAAGGCAGCCGCCTGTTACGATCGGTGGAACCGATTTTTAGAACTTGATGCGCATACCGGCTTGGATCTGCCAGCGGGACACCGGGGTGTCGTTGGCGACAACGGGGATACCGTCGAGGGTGCCACCGTTGAAGGTGTAGTTCCATTGGCCCGCGCCGCCGTTGGCGGTCGGGTTGAGGGTGGCTCCGGCAACGGCGCGGCGGTAAGAGAACGGCACTTCTTCGAGTTGGCCCCAGCCCTTGTGGATCAGGCCGCCGAAGTTGAGGAAGTTAGCGAAGAGCTCGGCGCGGACCGTGCGGAAGACCGGGATGACCTGGGTGAGCTTGAGATCGAGGCTTTGGGTCCAGGGCGAGGTCTGGCTGTTGCGGGGGGCGTGCGAGCCGGCGTAATTCATGAGGCCGTTGGCGTTGGCGAAAGCGAAGAACGCATCGCGCTCGGCGCTGCTAGCCCAAGCGACTTTGGAGTCAGAGGGGCCGGTGGGCACGTAGAGCAGATCGTTGAAGGCGTAGCCGTCGCCGTTGGCGTCGCCACGGAACACCCAGGAATAGGGGTGGCCGGTGCGGCTTTGGTAGATCGCGGCGATGGTGGTCTTGGCGCCTTGGATGAACTCAAATTCGCGGGCGAGGGTGAGCACGAAACGGTCGCGGATGTTGGTGTTGGAGGTCGAGGCTTCGTCTTCGTTAGGATTGAAGACGGCGCGGTTCGAGTAGTTGGAGCTAGCCGTGGAGGAGGTGATCGGGCTGACCTCGGTGGCGTGAGCGCGGGTCCAGTCGAAGCCCCAAGCCCACTTGTTCTTCATGTTACGCTTGAGACCGATGGTGGCGCCGTTGCTGTAGCCTTTATCGGTGTTGGTGAGGTAGAGCACGTCGGCGAAGCCAGAGCCCACGGGGCCGCCGGTGGAGACGCGACGGCGACCGTTGACGCTGGTCGTCGTGGTATTGGTGATCGTGCCGTTATAGTGGAGACGGCCGTCGGGCATCGTGGTGGCGCCGTTGGCGGGCGTGGAGAGCAGATAGTTCAAGAACACCGTGTTGGGCATCTTGTCGTTTTTGGTGTAGTAGCCTTCGATGGTGAGCGTCGTGTCGAGGAACGGCAGCTTGTGGTCGAGGGCGAGATTGGCCTTCCAAATCGACGGCTGTTTGAAGTTAGGATCGGTGATATTGATGTTCGGGGCCGACAGCGTTCCGGTGGGAACGGGTTGGTTGTTCACGTCGGAACTGAAGGCGATGCCGGGAAGTTGCGCGGTGGTCGCAGTGACGTTGGCGACGGAGCCGGCGTTGGAGTAGGCGTTGGAGAGCCAAACGGCGGGGTTCTTGCCTTGGAAGAGGCCGACGCCACCACGCAGCTGGGTCTTGCGCTCGGTCTTGAATTGGTAGCTGAAACCGACGCGAGGAGCGAGGGTGGCGTTACCGCTGTTGGTGGTATTATTGGCGGTGACAGCGCGGCCGGTGTCGGTGACGAACCCAGCCGAGGAGAAGCCTGCGGCGACCGGAGGTTTCGCGGGAACGTAGGGGTAATCGTAGCGTAGACCAGCGAGGAACGTCAGCTGGGAGTTAGGTTTCCAGCTATCTTGGATGAAGCCGGCGTAGGCATCGTAGCGCCATTTGGCTACGGCATCGTTGACCGTGAAACCAGGATAAGGCTTAGCGAGTTGGTAGGCGCTCGGGGGCGTACCAGCGACCCAGCTGGCGATGTTGGCGAAGGTATAGTAGCCGTTGGTGTATTGAACGAAGGCGTTGGTATATTTGGTCGAAACGTCTTCGACGCCGAAGGTGATATTGTGATTACCCAGGGAGTATTCGCCGGAGACTTTGCCGTTGGTCTCTTTCGAGGTGATGGCATTTAGCTGGCGGGAGGATTCGGTGCCGAGGAAGATGGCGCCGTTGGTGATCGTGGCGCCGGTGTCGAGGCGCGTGCCGCTGAGGCTTTGGATTTGGACCTGTGGAAAGGCTTTGCCGTTATTGGCCGGAGAGCCGTCATATTCTGTGTAGGAGAGGCTGCCCTCGGTGCGGAAGTCGGGGGTCCATTGACTGAAGAGCTGGGCTGTGTAGCTGTCGGTATTGCGGGGCTGCGCGTACCAGTAGTTGCTGAGTGAGGTCGTCGTGGAGCTCGTGTAGTTGGGGAATGCGACGTCTTGGCCGTGCACGCGACGGTAGGTGAAAGTCAGACGGTGAGCGCCGGAGATATTCCAGTCGATCTTGGCGATCGCGGATTTCTGGAAGGCGATGTTGTTGGCGCTGAGATCACCGGCTTCGTAGCCAAGGGCTTTCGCGCGGGCGACGACGCTGGCTACATCGGCGGCGTTGGGAATGAAGTTGGCCTGAGGCGCAGCGGCTTCGCGGCGAAAATCTTCGTACGCGAGAAAGAAGAACAGTTTGTCCTTCAAGATCGGGCCGCCGACAGTGGCGCCGTAGGTGCGCTCTTTGAAGACTTCTTTAAGTTGGGTGACGGGGTTCTTGTCGCGCCAATCTTGGTCGGTGCGCTCGTAGTAGAGGCTGCCGTGTAATTTATTGGTGCCGGATTTGATGACGGCATTCAGGTAAGCGCCCGTGGCGCCCGCGCGGCGGACGTCGTAGGGAGCGAGGTCGACGCTGAAGCTTTGGATAGCGTCGAGCGGGATGGGGCTACGCAGGGAGGAGAATCCGTTGCTGTTCAAACCGAAGGGATCGGTGGCTTGCACGCCGTCGACCGTGAAGGAGTTGAAGCGGAAGTTTTGGCCTTGAGCGCTGAGTTGGCCGCCTTGGTCAAGGGACATGAGAGCGAGACGCGAGTCGGTCGCGGCGATGTCTTGGACGTTGCGGCGGATGCTGGCGATGTTCTCGATTTCTTTGTCGCTCAACGTGGTGCTGGTGCCCATTTTGCCGCTGCCGAAGGTGGTGTCACGCTCGGCGCCGACGGTGAATTTCTCGAGTTGGATGATGTCAGATTTGAACGAGAAATCTTTCGAGGCGGTTTCGTTCAGATCGACGTAGACGTCTTTAGCGGTCTGAGTGGGCTTACCGGCGGAGGTGGCGGTGATCGTGTAAGGACCGCCGATACGCAGGTTAGAGAGATTGTATTGGCCGTTGGCGCGGGTCGTCGTGGTGGCGACGGTGCCGGAGGGCTCGTGGAGGGCGGAGATGGTCGCGCCGGCAAGGGCTTTGCCTGAGGCGTCAGTGACGGAGCCGTCAAGGCCACCGGTCGTGATGCCTTGTGCAAACGTGCTTGGAAGCACGGCAAGCGCCAAGGCGAGGGCGGCGAAACGCACAAGGTGCGCGCCGGTATTTCGCAGAAAGGAACGGATATTCATGGTTCTAGGTTGGTTTGGTCGTCAGCTAGCTGATGGAAGTCTTCTATCTGTAGTTTTAGTTTGTTTTGGTCGAGTGTTGATTTCCTGTGATCATATTACATTAGTGTTACAATACAATTTATTTGCATTTGTACGAGTTGGGGTTGTTGGCCCCTAAATAAAAAAAAGCCGCCGCCTGGGTGAAGGCGGCGGCTAGATAGAGAAGTTTTTGCTGGTGAAGACAGAATTAGAATTCGAGGGTAGCTCCGACTTGCAAGCGCCAGCGGGACATCGTGTTGTCGATCAAGAAATCGCCGGGGGCGAAGCTGGTGACTTTGATTTTGCCGGTGGCGTTATCGATGGAGGCGTTGCCCACCAAGCGGCGGTCAAACACATCGTTACTGGTGCTTGGTGCGCGAAGGACATAATTAAAGAGGCTTTTGGAAACAAAGGAGCCGAAATTTGTGAAATCGGCGTAGAGTTTGAGTCGCGCGTTCCAATGCAGCGGGATTTCTTGGCTCACCTTAAGGTCGAGTTTATTGATCCAGGGTTGGTAAAAGGCGTTTTTAGGCGCGTAGGAACCCGCGTATTTGGAGAGACCGTTACTACTGATGAAATCGAGCATCGATTGGACTTGAGTCGCGGAGAGACTGCTTAGGTCGAAGCGGCTGTCGGATGCGCCCGTGGGCACGGAGACAAGATCGTTACCGGCTGAGCCATCTTGATTCAAATCGCTGCTGTAGGCGTAAGAGTAAGGTGTGCCCGAACGGCCTTCGTAAGCGAGGGCGACGAGGGTCTCCATTGCATCTGACGTAAGAGCCGGTGCACCATTTAACCCACGCTCATCAACTAGAGCTTGACCATCAGGCAGGAACAAGACTTCCCAAGGAGCCTTTAGACCCGTGACTATGGTCTTGAAGTTT
>RGAX01000213.1 GCA_009919985.1 Opitutaceae bacterium | reverse complement strand
TGAGGCGCAGGCCGGCGGCGTTGACGGCGGCGACGAACGGCGCGAGGGCCGGCAGACGCAGCGAATAGTTGTGGTAGGCCGGGATGATTTTTACCGCGTGGATCGGAGCTGAGGCGATACAGGCGGCCAGGTGCTCACGCCAAGTGGCGAGAGCGGGGTTGATCACGGGGACCGGCAGCAACGCCGGCGTGCGTCGGACCGCGGCAAACAAAGCGCGGTTGGCCGGCATGGGCTCTGGTAAGAAAATCGCACCGAGATGCGAAACGAGGGCGCGGTTGACCCCGTGGCTTTTGAGGTGCGCAACTAGTTGGGGCGCGGTACGCTCGGGCAGCGGTGCGAAAGGCCAGGGACCTAGGGCGACATTGGCGTCTATGAGCATCTTAAAGTCGGAAAAGTTTTGCGGCGTTGTCGTGGAGAATCAGGTGACGCTGCACGGCGGTGAGGCGGGCGCCTAGGACACGACCGACCGTGACGCTGGTTTCGCGAATCGGTAAATCGGAGCCGTAAAGGATCCGCTCGGCGCCGAGCTCTTGGACGGCGAAATCGAGAATCTCAGCTTCGGGATAGGCGCCCGAGGTATCAACGAAAAGATTGGGCAGACCTTTGGCTTCAAGGACCCCACGGTAGCCGCAGCCCGTCAGGTGCGCCATGATCACGGAGACATCGGGATGACGCCTTGCAAGCCATGCTGTATCTGCTGGATCGCTGTGAAAACGACGCTGGTGGATGTTGGTCTGGCTCCAGGTATGTTGGAGTACGATCAGATTCCAACGGCGAGCGGCGGCCATGACCGCGCCCATGCAGGGATCGCGGGCGTTGTTGGAGATCTCTAGCTTGATGCCTCGAAAACCGTGCTGCGTGACACAACGCTCCACCTCGCGCTCGACCGCTCGCGCGCCGAGGGTTGGATTGAGACAACAGAACCCGATGAAATAATCCGGGTGCCAACGCATAAGCTGTGCGGTCTCATCATTTATACGGCTACATTGAGCGGCGTTGGGCAGACGGCCGTGGACGAGTACATCGCCGAGGGCGACCATTTTGACGATCCCATGGTCGCGGCCGTGGGCGACCAGCCGGCGAGCGGCGGCGGGGGTGGCTCCGTCGTGCATGAAGACGGGGTGCGTGTGGGCGTCGATGATGCGCATGAAATTTCGCTACGATTGCGCTTGGCTTTTGCGAGGGGGCGCGACGGAAAACAGGGGCGCAATTACGTCATTCGTCCATTCTTAATCTTCCGAAATTTCATGTCCAACCCTCCTTTGAACGACGAACAGATCGAAGCGCTCCTCTCGGAGCCGACCGCTGGAGCCATCGCATCAGTGCGGGCGCTCGAGGGAGATTTTATGGTTTTGGGTGTGGGCGGGAAGATGGGGACGACAACCGCGTTGATGTTGCGGCGGGCGCTGGATGCCACCGGGCAACGCGACGTTAAAGTTTATGGCGTGTCGCGGTTTAGCCGTCCTGAGGCCGCGGAGGCGTTACGGCGGGGAGGCGTAGAACCGATTTCTTGCGATCTGGCTGATGCGGCGCAAGTGGCCCGACTCCCCCGCGTGGCCAACGTCGAATACCTCGCCGGGCAAAAATTCGGAACGGACAGCGCACCTGGCGAGACGTGGATCCAAAACACGATTGTGCCCTCGCTCGTTGCCGAGCATTTCAAGGCCTCGCGCATCGTGGTGTTTTCCACCGGCTGCGTGTATCCGTTCGTGGCGGTCGATGGACCCGGCGCCAACGAGACTACGCCGGTGGCGTTTCTTGGCGAATATGCGAGCACCTGCGTCGGCCGCGAACGGGTCTTCGGACATTTTGCTCAGAAACACGGGACACGGCAGTTAATGTACCGATTGAACTACGCGGTGGAATTGCGCTACGGCGTGCTCGTGGATGTGGGCACAGCCGTACTGCGCGGTACCCCGGTGGATATAACGATGGGCGCTTTTAACCTCATCTGGCAGCGCGACGCCTGCGCGCGGGCGATCCAATGTCTCGAGCACACAGCGAACCCGCCAAAGATCTTGAATATTACCGGAGCGGAAAAAATTTCGATCCGCTTAGTGGCCGAAAAATTCGGTGCGATTTTTGGGAAAGCTCCGGTGTTGAAAGGTACGCCGGCAAAAGAGGCGTGGCTAGCCGATGCCAGCGAATCGATCCGGCTCTTTGGCCCTCCGACTAAGACCTTGGACGAGGCGCGACGGCAAATTTTAAAACCCAGCAGTTATGACCATCTCCGCTATCCGCTCTCACCTTCTCGACGGTCACGCGATCCCAGCGCAACCGTTGGCGCTCGATACTCAGCGTAAATTTTCGGAGCGTCATCAGCGCGCGATCACGCGTTACTATATGGCCTCGGGCGTCGGCGGTCTCGCAGTGGGCGTACATTCGACTCAGTTCGAGATTCGCGAGCCGCAGCACGGTTTGTTCAAACCCGTGCTCGAGTTAGCCGCGCGCACGATCGACGAAGAACTAAGGAAAATGCCTCGCCCATTTATCAAAATTGCCGGCGTATGCGGTCGCACAGAACAGGCGCTGCGCGAGGCCGAGATCGCGCAAGGCTACGGCTATCACGCGGGGTTGTTGAGTTTGTCGGCGTATAAAAATGACACCGAAGACGAAATGATCGCGCATTGTCGGCGCGTGGCGGAGGTATTTCCCGTTGTGGGATTCTATCTGCAACCCGCAGCGGGCGGCCGGTTGCTCGGTTATTCGTTTTGGCGGCGCTTCGCGGAGATTCCTAACGTAGTTGCGATTAAAATCGCACCCTTTAATCGTTATCAAACAATCGATGTGGTGCGCGCCGTCGTCGAGGCAGGGCGCGATGACATCGCGATTTATACTGGTAACGACGACAGTATCGTAGTCGATCTTTTGACCCCGTTCACCTTCGAGGTGGGCGGTAAAAAAGTGACGCGTCACATCGCGGGTGGACTACTCGGGCATTGGGGCGTGTGGACCAGCAAGGCCGTAGCGTTGCTCAATGATCTTAAGCGCGCGCGGCGCACTGCCATGCTCGAGGTGCAGTGGCTGGACAAAGCGATCGCGGTGACCGACATGAACGCGGCGCTCTTTGATTCGGCCAATAAATTTGCGGGCTGCATTCCGGGTATTTTGGAGGTGCTGCGTCGCCAAGGGCTCGTGCCGACGAATCTGTGTTTAAATCCTCACGAAGTGTTGTCGCCGGGCCAATCCGAGGAGTTAACGCGCGTGGCCGCGGCGTATCCGGAACTGACTGACGATGCCTTCGTGGCCCAGCATCTCTCGCGTTGGTTGAGCTGAGGTTTGGCGCTAGGCTAGCGACACAAAAAAACCGGCGCCGTGAAGGGGCGCCGGTTGAAGGTGGAAAATGTGGCGGATTATTTCTTGGGCGCTTGAGCTTGGATCTCGGTAAGGCGCTTTTCGATTTCGGCCATCTTCTTCATCAGGTCTTGCTCGACCTTTTTGCGGTCGCTGCTGGAGACGATGCTCAGGCTGGCGGCGTCTTTGACGACATTGGCGGGCAACGAGAGTAGGCGAGTGATGAGGCCTTGGTCCTTAAAGGAGCTGAGGTACAACGCGGTGATCTCGTGGGAGAGCTTCATCGCTTCCTGGGCGGCCGCTTGGGTCTCTTGGAGGTTGTTATTGAGCTGCTGATTCTTCGCGAGCTCGGAGGTGAGGACGTTGCTGACCTGGTTGGAGATGCGCTGGCTGTAAGCGGTGATGGACTCGCGGGTGAGGTTTTGGTCCTTGGACATCTCAGCGAGGATCGGGGAAATTTTCTCCGTCATGCGGGTGGAAACTTTGTCGACCTGCTCATTCTGCATTTTCTCGGCTTCCTCGGGGGACTTGGGGAGCGGGTTGTAAGGCTGGACTTTTTTGGCGATGGCTTCAGCGAGGGCGTCCATGCGCTCGACGTTGAGCTTCTGCACTTCCTCGTCGGTGCGGAAGAGGTCGGACTCGCGCTTGGCGATGGCGTCTTTGAGCAGTTTGTTGGTCGCGTCGAGCGAGCGGCGATTTTCATCGGACGACGCTTTGAGGGCGTCGTTCTGCGCGCGGAGCGGGGCGAGCTTGAGCTCTTGTTGAGCTTGGAGCTCGGTGACGGTTTTTTGATTTAGCCAGAACGCGGCGCCAACGACGACGACGACGATGACGAGAATAACGAGAAGCTGCTCTTGGAGTTTTTGCCACATATAGAATAAGGGGTGGTAGATGCGATTAGTAGGTTAGTAACGAAAAGAGTCGGAACGCAACGTTGGCGTGGCGCTTGGTTTTGCGGTTGTTTTTGGTGCGAGGAGACGCACGGTGGCGCCATGAGTTTGAACCGGTTTGAGCAGAGAATCTTCGATTATTGGCAAGGTCATCGTGACGAGAGACAGTTCTGGCAGGAAAAAGTTCGAGGAATCGTGAAAGCGGAGAATGACGACCACGCGGCGGCGGCGCGATTGGACGGAGAGTTTTGGCGTTACTACGTGGAGCGCAGCGGGATCGTGCCGGTGTTTAAAGACGCGGCGCGCCACGAAGGCATGAAGCGCACCAGTATGAAAAATCTCGCGGAACTGGTGATCCGACTGTGGGTCGAGCCTCGCCCGAAAAAGAAAAAACCTGCCCCCGAAGGCGAGTTGAACCTCGGGCTCTAAACCAATCTTGGTGCGCTTCGGCGCTTAGGCGCTTCGGCACTTAGACTTGCTTAGGCGCTTAGACTTGCTTAGGCGCTTAGACTT
>RGAX01000212.1 GCA_009919985.1 Opitutaceae bacterium | reverse complement strand
GTGACGAGTAGAGTTTTGGCCATGACGACTGAGAAAAAACCGATGAAGCTTAAGCCTCAGAGTGGACCAAACCGGGCCTTGGCCCAGGCGACAATCCAAGTGAGTGGGTCGCGGAACATACGGATTTTTTTACCTTCTTTGAAGGAGCGCGATTGGTAACTGATGGGGATTTCAATGGGCCGGTGGCCGGCGCGGATGAGCTTAATTAGAATCTCCCAATCGAAGTCGAAGCGGTTGCACTTCAGCGTGAGGCCGTTGAGGGCATCGCGGCGGAAGACTTTATACATCGTGAAGGGGTCTTTCAGCCAGATTCCGAGGGAAATATCGATTAGCAGGGTAAACGTCCAATGAGCGGAATTGAGCAGAAAAGCGTGCAAGGGCTGGTCATCGAACTTGCGCATCGCAAAGCCTGCACCGGGGCCGTGGCGTGAGCCGAGGACGAAAGTCCTCTCGCCCGAGGCGAGCGGTACGAGGAGCTTCTCGTAGTCATTCAGATCGTATTCGAGATCTGCGTCTTGGATGAGAATAAAGTTGCCGGTGGCGCGGGCTAGGGCGGCGCGGACGGCGTGGCCTTTGCCACGGGGTTTATCTTCGAGCAGAAGCGTGACCCGCGGATGGCTGCGGTAAGTCTCGACGATGGCGCGGGAGCCATCGGTGGAGTTACTCTCGATGAAAATTAATTCGATCTCCCAGCCGGCGATAGATTTAGCGACGATGGCATCGAGCGCGGTGCGGAGCGTCGCGGCCTCATTGAAAATGGGGACGATGACGGAGAGCGTGAGAGGTGTGGGCGGGAGAGCAGACACGCGTTGACGGTGGCGGGAGCGGGGGAGGGTTGGCTATCCCTTTTTTTCGGCGCGGCGGACGAACCAAGCGCTGAAGCCTAATAGACTTAGGCCGAGGGCGGCGAGATTGAGGGCTAGGGTGAAGCGTTTCGGGCGGTAGGTGAACTCGAGGTGATGTTGACCGGCGGTGGGGATAAATACGCCTTTGAAGGCGTGGTTTAGCCTTAGGTAATGGACACGCTCGCCATTGAGGGTGACGCGGAACTCGTGGGGTAACCAAGCTTCACTGAGGGCGACGAGGCCGGGGCCGGAAGCGTCGATGTCAAAGGCGGTGCTGTTAGTCGTGAGGCGGTAATTGCGAGCGGGGGTGACGGTGCGCGTGGCGAGTGTAGCAGAAATATCCGTACGTAGCAGGGGGTCACCGGCCTGCATGGCGGCGAAGGGGCGGCCGTCGCCGGTGGCGATCAGTTTCGCGAAGTCTTTAGGGGTGTCATAAGTCGCGAGGCGATCGGTAAAAAAGGCGCGGGGCCAGACGGACTCGCTGCGATAAACGTCGAGGTCGCCATCGAAAATCTTCGTGAAAAAATTGGAGAGGGAGGCTTCCCCACTGTGGTAGTCGAGATAATGACGGACGTTTAGAAAATCGTAGAAAGGGCGAAGTGGCGCGTAGGTGCCGATTTCTTGGTAGATGCGCCAATCCCAGATGCGCCTGAAGTCGCAGGCCTCGATTAGTTCTCGGTAGTGCGGGTTAATGAGAGCGTCCGGGCCGTTGAGGCCTTCTAGGCGGTAAACGTCGTTCCAGCCGGGAAACAAATTTCCTTGGAAACCGAATGCCCGCGAAGGCTCTTTTTTTTGATCGGCCCGTAGGGCGGCGATGGCGGGGGATTTGGCGTTGAAGTCGGCGCGTGCGGCTGGGGCCAGGACGCGTCCTTCAAAGCCCACGCCGGCATGCCAGCCGTGGCGCCAGAGCATCACGAGCATGCACGTGAGGGCAAAAATCAACGTGGCGGCAGTGGGGCCACGGGTGAGGATGCGGCGAGCGATCAGCATGAAGCCGACCGCGGCGAGGAGCAGCACGATGAGACTGCCCCACACAAACGAGCTGTAGGGCAACGTCTCCGGCCAGTGCAGGTAGGAATACGTGCTGCGTTGGATGGTTTGGCGAAAGGCGATGTAGGGGAAAACGAGGGCGAATAATAGCAAGCCGGCGACACCCAGATCAGCGCGGGATTCGGGGCGCTTGAGGCGCGTTGCGGCGGAAGCAAAGCCGACCCCTGCGAGTACGATGAAGAGCTGAATTAACCCGATGCCGAAGGAATTATCGATGTGGGCGACGTTGCCGAGGAAGGGGATTTTTATAATCCAGAGCGGCGGTACTAACCCAAAGACAATCGAGAGCGGCACCAGTGCGGCGAGGGCGAGGGCGAGCACGACACGGTTCAGTGTGACTGCGCGCAGATAAACCAAAAAGCCCAGTAATCCGGTGAGGAATAGGAAATTCGCTGAAGGGTTGTAGACCGTTTCGGCAGTCCAGAATGGTCGCAGGAGGATTTCGTCAAAGAAACCGAGGACGAGGCTGGGTTGGACTTGGTAGGCGGTGGCGGCGTTGTAGCTAGTGTAAGCCTCTTTTAGCGAGTCGAGAAAGGTGAGCCAGACGGGTGCGCCGAGGCACAGGAAAATAATTCCGGCCCAAGCCCCTAGGGCGAAACGAATCAGGCGCTCACGGCTGGAAAGCGGTGCAAGTAGAAGCGTACAGGCGCCGGCGAAGTTGAGTGTAAGCAGCAACATGTACGCCTCTTTGGCGGTACCGCTGTTCATTAGCATCCCGTTGGCGAGCATCAGGCCGGCGACCCAGCGGGCAGCGATCGTCCAGCGCGGGGCGGTGGAGATGCGAAGCCAGCAATAAAGCGCCCAAGGGGCGTAACAAAAACTGAAGAACGCGGGGTGATTGACGCGAAAGGGAAAGAAACCGACAAAATCTGCGGCGAAGCTGACGAGTAGTGCGGCAGGCAGATGGCTCGTCAGTCGCAAGACACACAGGCCGAGACCGCAGGCGAGGAGCCATTTGGCGATGAGGTATTTTAGGTCCCAGGCCCAGGTCGCGCCGTTGGCTAGGATGACGAGAAAGTGCAGGGGGTCGCCAAACATCGATTGGCCTTGGCCGAGTAGTACGGTGCCGGCGGAATTGTAGCGGTTCCAGAGGGGCAATTCGCCGTCACGCAGTAAGGCGTCGCGCTGGAGCATAGAGAGCGGGATGTGTTGCCACATGATCGCTCCGATATCGGCGCCGGCGACTTTGGCGGTGTCGCTGTCGCGGTAGCCGGGCAAGGTCGGAAAATCTTCGTAAAGCAGACTCGTACCGTTGTTAGGCGAGACGATGCTTTTGCCGAAAAAGAGTACGGGGTAACTGCTGGCGATTACCGCGAGTAAGGCCACCAGTGAGACGGCGCGCAACGGTCGGGCCGCGAGCCAAGACCAACCACGCCGAAGCGGCTCGCGCGAGCGAGCGACCAACCAGACGGCGGTGAGTACGAAGATAAAAACGCCGAGGGCGATTTTTAGACTGGCGCGTAGATTTTGCCCGATGGTGGTTACAAGCCGTAACGGGGCGGCTAGGCGGAGGCCGAGACTGGGATCGACGGCGCTGGGTGTAGTGATGACGCGAACGGTGTCGCCGTTGAATACGAGTGAGAAAATTTGATTATCCGCAGTAAAGTCTCCCAGTGCGAAGCGATGCATCACGCTACCGTAGTTGTCGCGTATGACGGCCTCGCTCAGCGTGAGTTCGGCCGCTCGGTCGATAGGATCGAATCTAAATGCGCGATAAGTGCCCCATGGCAGGGGTAAATGCAGCGATTGTGGACCGGTTTTAATATCGATTTTGGCTCGGCTGGAATCGGCCTCATTAATACCGCGCCCTATGTCGAAATATATTTGGGCTGAGCCGGGGGTATTGCTCGTGACGGTGATATCAAAATGGAACTGCTCGGTAGCCGGTGCCGCTAACGGCAGAAACGGGATTGAAACTGCGATGCTAAGCAACGCGGCCGCGAGCAGGGTGGGGAGCGAGAAAAACGACTTCATCCAATATCTTCAGTTTCGGAGAAATCGCTCGGGTCCGACAAGGTATTATCGCGCGAAGCGCGTCGCTATGATCGACCTCGCCGACTTAAGGGCGCTCGGGCAAGATCTGGTTAAGTACGAGCGCAGTCAGGCCTCCGGCGGCGATGCCGGAATCGAGTAGCGCTTGGATGACGCCGGGCAGAGTTTTGATCCAGACGGCTTGAGTGGGCGCGCCGAGGCCCAGCGCCCGACAGCCGGAAAAAGGCCTAGGGCGGCGAGCATCAGCGCCATGATCGGACCGATGCGGCGGCTAGCGACACCGGTGATTTGGATAACGCCGTTATTTTGGGCGAAGGTTGTACTGGGGAAACCGCCAGTGAGGGCCGCGAAGATACTGGTGAGCCCGTCAGCGATGATGCCGCCGCGCAGGCGCGTCCAATGCTCGGGCCCGGTGGTGTCGAGGCCGGAAAGTTGCGCGGTCGCGGTCATGTCGCCGAGCGCTTCTAGTACGGAGACTAGGTAGATGAAGGAAAAGGGCACCAAAAGCGCCCAACTAAAAGCCAAGTCGTGCGGGAGCAGTTTCGGGATCACAATCCACGTGCCGTCACCGGGCGCGGGCGCTTGGAGCCAGCCGGCGAAACCGCAGACTAAGTAACCTGCGATGAGGCCGAAAAGCACGCTACCGAGACGAGCCCAAGGACGGCCCGTGGCTTGAGCGATGAGCATCACGGCGACCAAGCCGAAGAGCATGAGTGCGAGTGCGCCGAGGATTGCACCCGGCATTGCAGTGATCCAGCGCCCGACAGCCGGAAAAAGGCCTAGGGCGGCGAGCATCAGCGCCATGATCGGACCGATGCGGCGGCTAGCGACACCGGTGATTTGGATAACGCC
>RGAX01000211.1 GCA_009919985.1 Opitutaceae bacterium | reverse complement strand
TCCGATCTACGCTACGATCTTGAAATCACGCTCGAAGAGGCGGCCCGCGGCGTGGAGAAAGAAATCTCCTTCCGCAAAGCCATGACGTGCGAACGCTGCACCGGCACGGGCGCCGAGCCTGGCTCGAAACGCGTCACCTGTCCCACCTGTCGCGGCGCTGGCCAAATCCGCCGCTCCGGCGGCATCATCACGTTTACCCAAGCCTGCCCGACCTGTGGCGGCACCGGCCAAAAAATCGAAAAACCCTGCACCGCGTGCCGAGGCGAAGGCCGCACTCCGCAGACGACCAAGATCAACGTCCGCATCCCTGCCGGCGTCGAGACCGGCTCGCGTCTCCGCTCCACCGGCAACGGTGAAGCCGGCACCGCGGGTGGTTCGGCTGGCGATCTTTATATCGTGCTTACCGTCAAGGAGCACGAACTCTTCGAACGACAAGGCGACGCACTCTTCTGCGAGATTCCGATTAAATTCACCCTCGCCACGCTTGGCGGAAGCATCGAAGTACCCACGCTTTTTGGCAAAGGCTCGCTTAAAATCCCCGCCGGCACCGCCAGCGGCACCACCTTTCGCCTCCGCGAAAAAGGGATGCCTTCGCTCCGCGGCGGTCGCCAAGGCGACCAACTCGTCCGCGTGCAAGTTGAAGTGCCTACTACACTCAGCTCCGATCAACGCAAGTTGCTCGAGGAGTTTGCCCGGGTCAGCGGCGACGCCGCCGAACCCACCTCAAAGAGCTTTTTCGAAAAAGCGAAAAAGTTTTTCTGAGCCCACGCCACTCGCCCGGGCTAATCCCCGGGCGATAAAGTCTTCCTTCGGCGCGGCTGCCTGTTTATCCGTTTGAGCTGTGACGAATCTCGCGCCGCCCAATCCCAAACTTTTGACGCTCGCCGCCGCCGTGGTGCGTTGCGCTGAGCTGCGCGCCGCCGGCAAAAAAATCGTCCTCACCAACGGCGTCTTTGATCTGTTGCACACGGGCCATCTTTATTACCTGCAACAAGCGCGCGTCCAAGGCGACGCGCTGTTCATCGCGCTCAACGCCGACTCGAGCGTACGCACGCTCAAAGGCGCGTTGCGGCCCGTGCAAAACGAAACCCAGCGCGCTTACGCGCTCGGCGCGCTGGCCAGCGTCGACGCTGTGTTTATTTTCAGTACCCCGCGCTTGGATGCCGAAATTCGTGCGCTCGCGCCGGATGTTTATTGCAAGGCCGGCGATTACACCTTCGAGAAACTTGATCCCGGCGAACGCGCCGCTTTGGAAAGCGTGGGTGCGCGGATTGAATTCATGCCGTTTCTGCCCGGTTTTAGTACGACGGCTTTAATTGCACGCATCAAGGCGGCCGGGGAAATATGATCCTCATGCGCGTCGTCATTCTTGGCTCTGGTCGCGGCTCCAACGCCGAGGCGATTCTTCAGGCTCAGCAAGCGGGTCAACTTGGGCGCGCCCGCGTCGTCGCGGTATTTTCAGATAAACCCGATGCGGGCATCCTCGCTTTAGGCCCACGTTTCGGCGTGCCGGCCAGCTACATCGATCCGGCGCCGTTTAAGACGAAGCTCGAAGGCGAAGGCGAAGCGCGTTTCATCGCCGCCGTGCAAGCGGCTCAGCCCGATCTTGTAGTGCTGGCCGGCTTCATGCGCGTGATTAAGCCGGGGTTTCTCGCGGCCTTTGCGGGAAAAATCATCAACCTGCACCCGAGTTTATTGCCGAGTTTTCCGGGGCTCGACGGCATCGGGCAAGCTTTCCGGCGCGGCGTAAAGGTGACGGGTTGTACCGTCCACGGCGTGACGGCGGAAGTGGATGGAGGCCCGATTCTCGATCAAGCCACGGTGCGCGTGGTGTCGGGCGAAACGCTGGAAACACTCGTGGACAAAATTCACGCGGCTGAACACGCGTTGTTGCCAGCGGTGATTGCGCGCATGAGCGCAGAGAGCTAACCCGAGGCTTGCTGCGCGTGGGAGCCCACGCGGATTAGTTGTCGAGTTCCACGCCGTTATTCCAAATGCGATACATTTCCTCGGCAGAAGGAACGTCGATTTGGCGGACAACGCGGAAGCCGATCCACGGCACGCTAGTGTGATACCAAATGCTTTTCGGTAGTTGGGGATCGAGAATTTTCCACTCAGGCGCGGACCCGCGGCGGGCGGCGCTGCGGAGCAGTTCAGCTGTATCGGTCCAGTTGCCGCCGCGCACGGCGTGCGGGTAGGGCTGGGTAGATTTCACCCAAGAGGCGATAGCGGGATTGCCATTGAGGCGCGTGTAGACGTCGGCTTCGTATTGATCGAGGGTCCACTCGGAGACGTTGCCGTGCATGTCGTAGAGTCCCCAAGGATTGGGTTTCTTGGTGCCGACGAGCGCGTATTTATCGGCGTTGTACACGGCGTAGGTGGCGAGTTGCGCGGGATCGTCGCCGAAGCAATAGGCGGTCGTTGTACCGGCGCGCGCCGCGTATTCCCACTCAAGCTCGGTGGGCAGGCGGTAAAAATTTCCGGTCTTAGCGCTCAACCATTGGCAATATTTGGAGGCGGCGTGCTGGGTCATGCTGATCGCCGGGAAACCCTCGCGGCCCATGCCGAAGCTCATCTCGACGTAGGGCTTGGTCGGATGCGAAACGGCGTCGGCTTCACCTTTGCTGGCGTTGCCGGCGGCATCGGTGGCGAACATGAAAATCTCGTATTCGTTCCATGTGACTTCTTTTTGGCCCATCCAAAAGGCGCTGATGGCCACTTTGGCCTGCGGGCCTTCGTCGGCGTTGCGATTTTTTTCGCTGGCGGGACTGCCGACGGTGAACGTGCCGGCGGGGATGGGTTGAAGCGCAAACGAAACCTCGGTGCCGGGGATTTTTTCCGTGTAAGCGGCGAGCGACGCAGGCGAACTTTTTTTCGTGGCGAGAATTTTTTCGCGGATCTGGCTTACGAGTGCGAGTTCCTTGGCGTCGATCTCGGGCAAGGCGTGAAGTGAGGTGACGCTCAGGCCGAGCGCGAGGCCGGCGAGGGTGTTTTTGAAAAACGAAGAGGTGATCATGGCGTGGAAATAAGGCCGGCAGGAGCGTGACCGAAGGAGGTGCTCTGGGTCGAGCCGTCAGCGTTGCGTTGATGCACGATGACGCGAACGGATTCGGCGGAATGATCCGCGAGCTGTTGTGCGGCTGCTGGGGCAAGAACGCTGCATGCCGTGGCAAGCGCGTCGGCGAGCGTCGCGTGCTGGGCCACAACCGTGACCGCGGTCGGTCGAGTCAGCCCGAGCCCCGTGGCCGGATCGACGATGTGGGAATAACGCACCCCATTGAGCGTGACGAATTGTTCGGTATCGCCGGAGGTGGAAACGCCGGCGTGCGCAACAATCAAAGTGAGCGGGGTGCCCGTAGTGGATCCGAAAGGGTTTAGCTCGATCTTCCAGCCCGTTTTTCCCGGTGGCGGATCTCCCAAGGCGAGATCACCACTGGCGGCGACCATCGCGCAAGTGATGCCGTGCTGCGCGAGTACGGTCAGGGCGGCTTGCGCGGCGTAGCCTTTGGCGATGCCACCGAGATCTAGGGCCATGTGGGGACGCAGCAGCGTCACGGTGCGGCCGACAGGATCAAGTCGCAGATGTTTGAAGCCGGAGGCGTGTTGGGCGGCGGTGCGGGCTTCATCGCTCGGAAGTGCGTGCGTACGCCGGGTTTCGCGCCAGAGACGAATCACCGGTCCGAGCGTGACGTCGAAGGCTCCGTGGGTTTTTTCCGCGATCGCTTGGCTGCGGAGCAAAATGTCGAATAACTCTGCGCTTACCGGCACGGGGGTGGTGGGCGCTTGAGCACACAGACGCATGAGTTCGCTGGTTGGATCGTAGTCCGACATGATGCGATTGAGCGCGGCGATGCGGTCAAACGCGTCACGCGTGGCGGCCTTGGCGATGGCGGGATCTGGCGGGTAAAGTACGATCCGAAATAGCGTGCCCATGTGCGGCTCGATGTACTCGAGCCGCTTTGGGGCGGCGAAGTTGGTCGACGCAGCGACGATCAACCCTAGCAGCCCTGAGGCTGCGTTTTTCCAACTCATGAGGTGGGCCTCAGCTGCCGATGACGGCGTCCATCTTCTGTGCGAGGTGCACGAGCCAAGTAGCGTCGTCGGTGAAGCTCGGCGGACGATATTGCTCGGCGATCAACCAACCCGAGTAACCGATGTCATCGAAGGCGGCGAGGACCTTAGGCCAGTCGCAATCACCTTCGAAAAGATCGACGCGGAAGCCGGCGTACGGGCCTTTTTCGTCGCGGACTTTGCGGCTGAATTCTTTGATGTGCACTTTGACGATGCGGGCGCCGAGCGTGTGGATCCAGTGCTCGGGCCAGCCCGTGTTGACAATATTGCCAGCGTCGAAGTGCCAACGCACCCATGGGCTCTTGAAGGCGTCTACGTAGGCGGCGGCCTCGAGCGGGCTGAGCAGAAACTGGTTCCACACGTTTTCTATGGCGATGACGACGCCGAGGGATTCAGCGAGTGGAAGTGCTTTGGTGATTTCCACAACCGAGCGCGCGTAGGCGTCGGCGTAGGGCACGTCTTTTTTGACGACGGCGGGCACGAGCAAAACAGAACTGGCGCCGTAGGCCTTGGCGTCGCGGAGACCTTGCTTTAGGCCTTCTAGACCGATCTCGCGCGCGGCGGGATTGGGATCGGAGAGCGGCTTCAACCAGTGCGTAGAAATGACGACGCTGGGGATGGCCAGACCGGTTTGATCCCGTGCCGCAAGGACTTCGGCTTGATTCATGCC
>RGAX01000022.1 GCA_009919985.1 Opitutaceae bacterium | reverse complement strand
TAAAAACCGCGCGCCGGCCGCGGCGGCACGTGCGCGCACGTAGGCGGTGAACGCGGGCAAGATAAACGGATTGTTTTGGAAAAAATCGCGCGCGAGAAACCGGAGCTTTAAGTCGCCGACTGTTTCGGTGATAATCGCCTCGTAGTCGGTGGTGACTTGGCCGCCGGCATCGCGGAGCAGAAGCGTGGCCGCGCGCAAATATTCGCCGCTCGCGGCGCGGGCGTGGATGGCAGCGCGGGCGGCAGGGAGTTTTTCATTGATGGCGTCGGTCGCGATATCACAGCGCGGGACGTCAAGGATGTCGAAACGGGTGCCTTGGCGCAGAAAGCCGATGGGCGGGGGCGTCGCGGGGTCGCGGGGGGGATTGAAATGCGGGGTGATTTTCGAGCGGTAGCCGTATGGTTTGGGTGAACCGATCACTGCATTCACGGCGTGCGTGACGCCAGCCATGTGTTCGAGTAATTCGGCGACTTGGCGCTGTTTCCAAAGGAGCTGCTCGCTGTAGGTAAAATGTTGATATTGGCAGCCGCCACAACGGGTGAAAAGCGGACACACAGGCGCAATGCGGTGCGGCGAGGGCGTGAGCACGGTGACAAGATCGGCCTCGGAGTAATTCTTGTGGTTGCGAAAAATACGGGCGCGGACTCGTTCACCCGGCAGGCAGAAGGGAACCATGATGACCCATTTGGCGGTGGCGTCTTCTGGGTGCGGAACGCGCGCCAGACCCACGCCATGGTTGGTGAGGGTGGCGATCTCCAGCTCGAGCTCGGTGTGATACGGGAACGGCAGGTCGTTGGATTTCTTTTTGGGGTTTACCACAGGAAACACAAAATACACGAAAACGAAGAAGACGAAGAGGATTCTTTTTTCGTGTGTTTCGCGGGTTTCATGGTGCGCTGGAGACGTGGCTCCCGAAAAAATTACCAGTCTCCAAAATCCGCGCGTAAAACAACTCGTGAAATTGCGCGATCGCCGCCCGCGCGACGAAGCGGGCGTATTTCTCGTTGAGGGCTATCGGGAGATTCGCCGAGCGCTGGAGAAAGGCGTAAAACTACAGGAAATTTATTTTTCCCCAGATTGGTTCTTAGGCGAGAACGAGCCGTCGTTGATTGCGCAAGCGGAGGTGGCCGGCGCGATGGCGTTTGAATTAACGAAAGATGCTTTTGCCAAAGTAGCGTATCGGGAACGACCCGATGGATTACTTGCGGTGGCACCGCAATGGCGGCGAGCGCTGAGCGATCTACCAGCGAAGGAAAATCCCTTTTACCTCGTGGTTGAAGCGATCGAGAAGCCGGGAAATCTTGGCACAATTTTGCGCAGTGCGGACGCGGCGGGCTGCGACGCAGTGATCGTGTGTGATCCTGTGACGGATATTTTTAATCCTAATGTAGTGCGGGCTTCGACCGGCGTTTTGTTTTCCGTGCCACTGGTGGTGGAAGAAAGCACACGCGTGCAGGCTTGGTTGCGGGAAAAAGGCGTTCGTTCCGTGGCGACAACACCGGCCGCGGAAAAAATTTACTCGGATGTCGATTTGCGCGGTCCGCTTGCGGTAGTGATGGGCAGCGAACAGTACGGGTTGAGTCAATTTTGGCTGGAAAACTGCGATGTACCCGTTCGCATCCCGATGGCCGGACAGGCCGATTCATTGAATGTCGCAATGGCGACCATCATCACCCTGTTCGAGGCCGTGAGGCAGCGGGGCGGCGGAAAAACTTAAACCGAGCTCGGCGGTACGAGCCGATTCACGAGCACGCGGTACGGCGGAAGCAAGGCGAGCGCCATGAAAAGTTTTACGCCAAGATCGCCCGCGGCGAGTGGAAGCCAAGCGATCGTCGAGCCCACGAAAGCGACACAGAAGAAAATAGAAGTGTCGACGACGGACGCCGCAGCGGAACCGAAGAACGGCGCCTTCCACCAACTCGTGCGCCGAAGCCGGTTAAAAACGGCGACGTCGAGGAGTTGAGAGATAATAAAAGCCGCACCGGAGGCAAACGCGATACGCGCGGGCGCAAACAATATGGAAAGAATGAGCCCAACGGAAAAACCTACCCAAGCCACGCGTCGCGCGAGCGCAGGACCCGAGGTGCGATTGCAGACATCGGTGACAAAATACGCCACCGGGTACGAGAATGCGCCCCACGTGAGCCAGGGATTAATCGGAAACTGCACGAGTATATTGGACCCGAGCACGATCGCGGACATCGCGAGCGCAGGCGGTAGAATTTGGCGGACGGTCATCATCGGAAAAGGGAGCAGGAGGTCTATTTTTCGGCGCGAAGCGAGGCCACGAGTTCGGCGGTGCCTGTCGCCATACTGATGCGCGGTGCGTACCCGAGATCGCGACGCGCAGCGGCGAGGTCGAACCAATGATCTTTAGCGAGTTCCGCGGCGATGAAACGCGTCATGGGCGGTTCGCCACGGAGCGGTAAAAAACGCCAGGCGGTTTCAGCCAGCGCACCCAACGCACTCGCCGTACGCAGAGAAATTTTTTTGGTGACCGGTGGTTCACCGAGGGCGACGAGTAGCTCATTAATCCAAGCCCAAAGATAAACCGGTTCGCCGTTGGTGATAAAATACGCCCGACCGCCGGCAGATTGCGGCGATATCGTTGATGGTTGGGCTGATTGTCCGGGCAAGATTTCGCCGCCGCAAGTATCCCCTAATCGGTGAGGCTGGATGAGGGCGTGTTCCGCGAGGAGGTGCGCGTCGACGGCGTTTTCGACGTGGACCATGTCGACTTGGTTTTGTCCATCGCCGACGATGCGGAGCCGGCCGGCACGCGCACGAGCGAGTACACGCGGCACTAAATGGGGATCACCAACGCCCCAAATAAGATGCGGCCGCAGGGCAATGGTGCGAAGCGATGAGTTGTGGGCGGCAAGAACCTCGCGTTCTGCGAGGGCTTTAGTGAGTGGATAAGGGCTCGGGCACGCGGTTGTGAGCGGGAGGGATTCATCGGCGCCGGAAAGCGCGCAGCCGTTGTAAACGACGCTCGGGGTGCTCGTGTGGATGAAATGCGTAACCCCGTGCTCCCGGGCCCCTGCGAGCAGAGCGCGCGTACCGAGGACGTTGGTACGGAAAAAATCGTGGTAGCGACCCCAGACACCCACTTTGGCCGCGGTATGGAAAATGGTGGTGATGCCCGCGCAGGCGGCTTGAACGGCGGAAGCGTCTTCGAGCGAAGCGCGGATGAAACGAACGCCGCGTTTTTCAAGGTCAGGCGCAGGTGTACGACCAAGAATGGTTACGGAGCGTCCGGCCGTGAGCAGGCGTTCAACGAGTCGGCGGCCAAGGAAACCTGTGCCACCGGTGACAAGGACGCGGGCAGGAACCAGCGAACCAGACCCATCAGAAGCGCATATTAGAGGTGCAGGCATGAGCAGTGCGTTCAATCGGGAGAATTGCTCTCATAACCTTGGACGGTAGCGGCCCAACCGGTAAGCGTCAGGCGGTGGATTTTGGCGTTATGTCGAACATCGACGGGGAACGCGGGGTGAAAATAAAAACGTTGGATTGCAACCGTGTAAGGGTGCGCGAGAGCGAGGGCGCGGAGTTCGCGGGCGAGCGCGTGGGCTTCGTCAGAATTGCGCACGTTAGTTTCGATCACGATAGCGGGTGTTTGATCGGGTGCGCGGCCGAGACCAATCAGCGCGCAGCGGTTAGCGCGGGCGTGCGAGCGAAAAACCTGCTCGCAAGGCTCGGTGTATAAAATGCCTTGAGTGGTAATGACCCGTTCGGCTTTGCGGCCGCAGAACCAAAGGCGGCCTTCGCTATCAAGCGTGCCGCAATCGCCAAGGCGATGATAGATGCCTTCAGGTGAAGAAATCTTGGCGAGCGCGGTAGCAACTGGAAGCGCATCGTAGTCGCGCGTGACAACCGGACCAGTGGCTATAATTTCTCCGATCTCACCGGAAGGAAGTTCGTGAGCGTCGGCGAGAGTGGCGAGGGGCACATCCGTGGAGGCGATTATTTTTACGGTGATCTCCTCGACCGGGCGACCAACACAAGCCCCGAGGCCACGGGTGGTGGCGATTTCGGCCGACGATACACTGGCGAGCGGCAGCGATTCGGTCGCCCCGTAAGGACTGTAAAGTTGGCCGCGCGTTAAAAAAATACGCGATGAGTTCCAGAGCGCCGCGGGGACCGGAGCGCCGGCGCATAAAACGCGATGGAGGGTCGGCAGTGTGATTTTTTGCGCGATACAGTAGTCGCCTATTTTTTTCCACAGCGTGGGTGAGCCGAAGGAGGTTGTGATGTTTTCCTGGCGGATGGCTTGGACGATCGCAGCGGGATCAAGGGCGGCGGGGCGCTTGGGATCGATCTCGGGAACGATAGTGGTAAGACCAAGCGCAGGATTGAACAAAGCGAAGATGGGCAACAACGGCAGATCGATCTCGCCGGGACGAATATCGTAAGTGGCGCGGATCAGGCGGACCTGGGCGTCGAAGTGACCGTGTTCGTAGACGACGCCTTTGGGGGTTCCGGTGGAGCCGGAGGTGAAAAGAATGGCCGCCAGATCGGTAGCGCGGCTGTGAACGAGCGGGGCGGACGTACCCGGATTTTTACAGTGGCGAACGCCCGCCGGCAAACGTGACTAAGAAAACGCGCGAGCGGGAGGCCGACCAGGGCGCGAGGTCGGGAACGCTCAACGCAGGTGAGAAAATTTTTGAGTCCCATGCCGGGATCAATGACGACTGGAACGGCGCCGAGAGAGAAAAGCGCGAAGGCCGCCGCGATCAGCGGGAGGCCTTGGCGGACCATGACTAGGGTACGGTCACCCGGCTGGATGCCAGCGTTGGTGAGTTTTTTTTGCCACGCATCGACCTCGGCGGCGAGTTCGGCGAACGTGAGAATGAGATAGTCGATGTCGCCCGTGGGGGTGCGGCCGCGCGGGATTTTGAGGGCGGCGGTCGTGGGCGCGGACGTAGCCATGAGCCCGAGGTGGCGGGCGATATTGGCGTTGGCGGCGGAGGCGATCACAGGGGCGCAGATTTGCCGATGCCGCGGATGGAGCAAAGAAAAACCCCGCGGATGGGCGGGGTTGCAGAGAGGTCAACGCGTCGTGGCGCGCAAAACTCAATAATCGTGGAGCGTGATGAGGCCCCAAAGAATCGTAGTCTTGGTGCCGGAGGGATTGCCGAGGCCGACAATTTTAGTGGTGTCGATCGCGGAGGTTTGTGGGGCGGGTGGTTGAAAGGAATTGGTGGCCACGGTGACAGCGCCACCGAGCAAGGTGGTTTCTTTACCGCCGCTTGGGGTGGTGCGGGTGGCACACCCAGCGAGAAAGGACAACGTGGCGGCGAGGATGAGTGCGAGGGGGAGCTTAGTTTTCATCAACAAGACTGGAGTAGATCAGTTAGATTGAAGTGATGGAATAGAACGAAGAAGGGTGGCCTGCCAAGGCAGAAGCACTTCATCTAACGCGGCGGGTGCGTGGGCAAGTTGGGCGAGTTGAGCGCGATTGGCGATGAGCGTCGCTTCGATGGCGAGGGTGGCGGCGATACGATCGCGATCTTCTTTGATGCGCTCGAGGCGGGCGAGTTCGGACTGAGTAAGCGAGCGGCGATTGGTGTCGCGACCGGGGCGACGCGGGAGAGTTTCTGGGTCGCGTTCAAAACCAGCGCGAAGCGCGGCGCTGAGCGAGCCGATGAGCCGATCATGGCGTTTGCCAAGATTGACCTGCGCAATGATGGCTGCCTCGGTCTGGCCGTCTTCTGCCGCGTAGGCGATGTCGAGAAGCAGGTCGTTGTTGCAGACTTTGAAAGGAGGGGTGTCGATGCGCTCAGCGCTGGTCTCGCGCCAATGCCAGACGGCGTGGAGAACCGGTAAGCCACGGGCGCGGAGGCGTTCACTGCGGCCGATGCGCCAGTCGTGTTCGGTCGCGGGAGCGAAACCCGAAGTGCCAGCCTCAATCTGCGCCGTGCATTGTTGATCGAGCCAATCCAGGCGATCCAGGGCAGCCAGTTCGCGAGTGAGTAGATCGCGCAATGCGGGCAAGTACCAAACATCAAGGCAGGCGTAATCGAGGAGTTTGGGCGTGATGGGGCGGCGGGACCAGTTGGCTTTTTGGCCGTCTTTGTCGAGTTGGACGTCAAAATGTTCTTCGAGCAGAGCCGCAAGACCGATGCGTTGGCGTCCGAGAAGCTGGGCCGCGAGCATGGTGTCAAAGATGCTTTTGGCGCGGAAGCCGCAGCGATCATGCAAAAGCCGGAGATCGAAATCGCTGCCATGCATCACTAAATGAATTTCAGCGAGGCGCTTCCAAAGCGGCTCAAGGTCGAGACCAGGCGCAAGCGCGTCGACCAAGAAAACTTCTCCATCGACAAGAAATTGCAGTAAGCAGACGCGGACTTTATAGTGATACATGTTGTCCGCCTCGGTATCGAGGGAGACTTCGTCAACGCGGTCGAGCGCCGTAAGCAAGGCGGTGAGCGCGCCAGGTTGATCGATGAGCGTAAAGCTCTCGGGTCGCGCAGAAGGAGGCGCCGCGCGCGATACGGGGCGCGGAGCAGTGGAATCGACGCCGAGAAGACGGCGAACAGTGGACGGCAGAAAACGGGAAATCATCTCAACGAAAAGCAAATCATAGCCTCCGGAACGACGGAGGGCGAGTGCGGAAAATAGCAGGATTAAAATTAAGGAATCTTCACGCTCCAACGTCATGGCTGTAATCGGGTCGCCGACGTAAGCATCGAAACCCGCTGAAACCAGTAAAAGCTCGGGTTTGTAAGCTATAATTGCGTCCAGCGAAGCGCGGAGGGCCGTAAGGTGTTCAGAGCGCGGACTGCGCGGCGGGATAGGCCAATTGCGGAGCGCAGGACCTGCATCGACCAAACCTGTGCCGGGGTAACAAGGCGATTGATGCACCGAAGTAAAAAAATACGCATCTGGGTCAGCATCGAGTTCCGTGCGTAGAATTTCCTCGGTGCCATTACCGTGGTGGGCATCGAAATCCCAAACGGCAACACGGCGAACGCCGAGCTGGTGATGGGCGTGAAGAGCGGTGATCGCAATACTGTTGAGATAACAAAAACCCATCGCCGTTTCAGCCGTGGCGTGATGTCCGGGCGGACGCATGAGGGCAAACGCCGCGGAGCGATGCGCAAACGCGTGCTCAGCAGCCGCGAGGGCAGCTGAGGTGGCGCGCCGTGCATGGGTAGCAATATCCGGAAAGAAAGGCGTGTCGTCGTCGAAATCGCGAGATTGGCCGAGTCGACGTAAATGTGCTGCGGTATGAGCGCGGTGTAATATCGCGTCAGCGACGGAACTAGCAGGGGGAGGTAAACGCTGCTCCCAGTTCGGATGCAGGCGGTGAAGGTGCGCCGCGGAACGCGTCAGACGGGCCGGCTGCTCCGCCCGCATCGCTGAACCATAATCAGCACATTGAGGATCATGAAATATAAGCATGAAATACTACCTTTCACCAAGCTCGGCGTGACAGCGTAGCTGTTCACGTCGTCGCCGACAAACGCATATCACGGCAAATGCAGCGATTGCCTGTATCCTAAGTCCAGGCTTGAGAATGCAATGCAGCAATACAGCATTGCTGCATGGTTACTACAATTCCACTTACCAAACGCGGCAGTCTAACTTTACCACCAGCTCTGCGGCGGAAGATGGGGCTCGATAAACTCCGCACCCCCATGGTTCTGATCGAAGAACGCGAAGGTGGGCTTTTCTTGCAAGCTGCGGTTGCGATGCCTGTGCGCGATATAACAAAAAAACAAATCGCTCAATGGATCACGCGTGACGAGGCGGATATGGCAAAATTCCACACCCCAGCGTCTAAAGTTAATTTGTGAAACTGTTTCTTGATAGCAGCGTTTTATTAGCGGCAGCTGGCTCGTCTCGAGGCGCCTCATCATTCATTATTACTGGTCCCCGCTCTCGGGGTTGGATTCTTGTTACAGCAGAATATTGCGCGGATGAGACGCGCCGAAATTTAGCAAAAATCGGGCCCGCCTCCATGAGTAAATGGACCCAGACTGTTGCACCGGCCGTCAGAATTGTTCCGACGCGAACCTCCCTCAATCGACCTCTCGTCTTTGCAAAGGTGAAAGATCGGCCAGTGGTGATCACTGCGCTGGCCGAAAAGTGTGCTTGGCTGCTAACTCTTGATCGGGAGGACTTCCACGGGAAACTTGGCTCTGAAGTTTACGGTGTCTCGATTGCAACACCGGGCGAATTCCTGATCATCCAGCGTGAACAAGGCTTGTTGTAATTGCTGTGTTCGCGCGTTAAAAAGCTTCGTTTTTTATGACCGACCGGGAAGTGAAACATATGTAGTGAAGTTACAGCGGCTTCATTCTGGTTTAAAATTACGGCGTCCTTTTTTTGGACTTAAATTCTCAAATAGGCGTGCCCAACATCCATGAGCCATAAAAAGCTGAGGTTTAGCCTTTTAAACAAGCAGCGTAAGGGGGTTAACGTTTCTTTTGTGTAATTTATGAAATTATGGCCATGATGCCGTGATGAACGTTGTTGTGCTTTGCTCCGGAGGAATGGATTCGGTGGTCGCGCTGCATTGGGCACGGCGGGATCACACCGTCGTCGCCGTTGCGAGTTTTGATTATGGCGCGAAGCACAATCATCAAGAAATTCCCTTTGCGGCTGAACACGCTCTCAATTTGGGCGTGCGCCATGAAGTAATCAGACTCGATTTCGTCGACCGACTCTTCGCCTCCAATTTATTAAAAAACGGCGGCAACATTCCGGAAGGCCACTACGAGGCCGAAAACATGAAGCAAACCGTGGTGCCGTTTCGCAACGCGATCATGCTATCGATCGCTTGTGGTTTTGCTGAAAGTACCGGCGCGGAAGGATTGGTCATTGCCGCACATGGCGGTGACCACGCGATTTATCCGGATTGTCGTGAAGACTTTATGCACGCGATGAGTGAAGCGATGCGACTCGGGACCTATGCGGGCGTGAAACTTTTGCGCCCCTTTATCACCATGTCGAAAAGCGATATCGCCGCGACCGGTGCAAAATTAAAAGTAAATTTCGCTAGGACCTGGTCGTGTTACAAAGGAGCGCTGATCCATTGCGGTAAATGCGGTACCTGCGTCGAGCGTCGCGAAGCCTTCGCGTTGGCCGGCTTAGATGATCCCACCGAATATATGTCTCGAGATGAGTTACCGCAAAAACCAGCGGCGAGCTAAGGCCAAAATTCTATTTTCACGGCTATGCTCATCGCAGAAATTTTTTACTCATTACAGGGCGAAGGCGCGTTGATCGGTGTGCCTTCAGTTTTTGTGCGAACGAGTGGTTGCAACTTGCGCTGCGCTTGGTGCGACACGCCCTATGCATCATGGAATCCGGAAGGGACCCAAATGCGCGTGGAACAAATCGTTGCCGCCGTCCAATCGTATCCTTTGGCGCGACATGTCGTGCTCACCGGGGGCGAGCCGATGATTGCAAAAGAAATTGGCGCATTGGCGGGGGCATTGAAAGAGCTGGCTTACCACATCACCATCGAGACCGCGGCAACGATCGCCCCCGAGGGAATCGCCTGCGATCTGGTTTCCATGTCGCCGAAACTATTAAATTCGGCGCCGCAAGGCGCGGAGCACACCACCTGGCGCAAGAAACACGAGGCCACGCGCTGGCAACCCATCGTAGTGCGCGCTTGGTTGGATACGGGATGCGATTACCAATTTAAATTTGTCGTCGCCGCACCTTCCGATGTGCAGGAGATGGAAAATATGCTAGTCTCCCTTAATCGCGAAATTCCACGCCACCGGGTTCAACTCATGCCTGAAGCTCGAACGCTTGAATTGATGCGCGAGCGCGCAAAGTGGTTGAGCGAAACGTGCAAATCACGGGGCTACCGCTATGCCCACCGTCTGCATATCGAGCTGTATGGAAATAAACGAGGGACCTAGCTTAAACGGAACCCGCTCCCTCGAGCTGAGGTCCGGTTAGTCCCCTGCCCTCCTTGTTAATTTATATCCGTGATTTCTTCATCGCCCGATCCGCTAAAAAAATTCTCTGATGAATTGCACGCGCTCGCAGCGCGGTTCGACGAGCAGACGGTAACGTTGAGGGAGTTAATCGCCGCGCTAGGTGCACGCGCCTCGGCTTTGCTGGCGGTGATTCTTGCGCTGCCGTTTTGTTCACCCATCACGATTCCAGGATTATCTGTACCCTTTGGTTTGGTGATTACAGTTTTAGCGGTGCGTTTTGCCTTGGGTCTTCCGCCTTGGCTACCGGCACGTTTACTCGCCATGAAACTTCCGCCGCGTTTTTTTCGCGCTGTCCTGGAGGGTGCGAGTAAGTTTATCGGCGTGATTGAGCGGCAATTACGCCCGCGCTGGCTTTGGTTAACGCAAACTGAAGCACTGCGACGCCTTCATATGGCCGCGGTGGGTGTCGGCGCGCTTCTACTGTTGTTACCGCTGGGGGGAATTCCTTTCACCAACACCCTGCCGGCATTGGTTGTAGTTATAGGCACTCTCGGCGTTCTCGAGCGCGATGGAGTCGCCGTGGCGACTGCTTACGGGTTTTTGATACTGACGATCGTTTATTTTGCCGTGTTCGCCGGGGTCGTCGTGGAATTAACTCAAAGAGTGCTACACGGGCTAGGATTCTGAGTTTTGTTGCAGATACAAAACTCTTAAAAACCCATCGCTTCAGATTGGAGTTGTGGCGTCGTAATCGGGTGTAGCTCCGGGATGCTCAGCGACCCATTCGCCTAAACGACACCCCGCGGATAACATTTCAGTGTCCGTGTGCGCCGCACGCAGCAGACAGCCCAAAAATGCGGCAAGGAAAGCATCTCCCGCACCGACCGTGTCCGCTACGGTAACCCGACGAGCTGATACCCAAGTCCAGCGATCGGCACGCAGCAATCCGGCGCCGCGTTCTCCTGCCGTGATACAGATAAGCGATGACTTGAATTGGGCCGCGAGGGAGCGGGCGTGGGATTCTTCATTACCCGGTGACTCCGTGGCATTGACCAAACGAGCCGCTTCGCTGGCATTGAGCTTGAGGAGGTTGGCTGCCGGAGCGAACTCGCGCACGAGAGCAAGATCGTCGTGCGGCGCGCGTAAATTTACATCAAACACGCGCCAAGCATTCGCGGGCTGAGCGGCTATAAGCTGTTTAAGCGCGGCCCGATTTTCAGCAGACCGCAGTGCGAGTGAACCAAAGACTAGTGCTGGGGAACTGGCGGCGTTTTTAAGCGTATCGGGACCGATTATGATGCGATCCCAAGCCACGTCGCGAGCGATGAGGTAATGCGCATCGCCTCCAGCACTGAGGGTGCCGCTCACTCGTCCCGTGGGAAGCCTGTCATGACGAATAATAGCGGCTGTGCTCACACCCCACTGCGCGAGACGCTGCAGAAGTTGATCACCCAAATCATCGCAGCCAACCGCAGAAACGGGGCGCACGGATACGGCGAGCCGATGAAGATGATAAGCGACGTTAAAGGGTGCGCCCCCGGGGAAGGTACCGTGAGGGAGAAAATCCCAGAGTACTTCGCCAAAACAAAGCACAGGGGAATTCATCAAGGGTGCCGGCATCGCCAAGACGGGGTCAGCCGCGTGATTTGGTTTTCAACCCTCGACTTGAACAACCGCAGTCTCCGCCACAACCATGAGATTTTTTCTTGGCAAGAGTGCGCACGACCAATCCCACCAAGGCGAGCGCAACAAGAACAAGCGCGATGAAGGTTTGAATCGTGGGGGACATCTCGAGATTAGTAGTGATCAAAACCCAAGAGCGCGACCGCCTTGGTAAACCATAAAACTCAAAATCCACGCCGTGCCGGTCATGTAGAGCGTTTGAAAAATCGGCCATTTCCAGCCGTTGGTTTCACGTTTCACGACCGCGATGGTGCTCATGCATTGCATCGCAAAGACATAAAAAATCATGAGCGTGAAACAAACAAGCGGTGTGAAAAGAGCACGACCGTCAGGCCATTTGGCACTGAGCAACGCGGTGCGCAGCGGCGCCGTATTTTCTGCCGAAGACTCGGCATTAAAAACAACCCCCATCGTGCTGACAAAAACTTCGCGCGCCGCGAATGAACTAATGAGCCCAATGCCGATCTGCCAATCGAAGCCGATCGGTTTGATGAGTGGCTCGATAGCGTGGCCCGCACGACCAGCAAAACTTTGCGCAAGTTGCGCTGTGGGCGTCGCGCCTTCAGGCGCTTTGGGATACGCCGAAAGGAACCAAAGGATAATACTAATCCCGAGAATAACCGTGCCCGCCCGACGCACAAAAATCCAAGCCCGCTCAAGCATATGGAGCGCGACATCCTTGAAGCCGGGCAAACGGTAAGGCGGCAGCTCCATAATCATCAGCGGTGGTTCGCCTTTGAGCAGCGTTCGTTTAAAAAGCCAGGCGAAGAAAAAAGCCCCAGCGGTGCCGAGACCGTACATGAAAAGCATAATGCCAACTTTAGTAAAAACGGGCACTCGTTCTCCCGGAACGAGCGCGGCGATCATGAGCAGATAAACCGGTAGCCGCGCCGAGCAACTCATCAGCGGTGCAACCAGGATCGTCACCAGACGGTCTTTGGGGTCCTCAATGGTGCGCGTGGCCATGATGCCGGGAATCGCGCAGGCGTAGGAGCTGAGCATGGGAATAAAACTTTTACCGTTGAGGCCGACACGACTCATGAGCCGATCCATGATAAACGCAGCGCGCGCCATGTAGCCGGTGCTCTCCAACAATCCGATGAAAAAAAACAGAATCAAAATCTGCGGCAGAAAAACTAGCACACCCCCTACTCCCCCGATGGCTCCATCCGTGATCAGGTCGCGTAAATCTCCGGGCGACATCGCAGATTTGATCGTGTCGGATAAAGCGGCGACGTGACCGTCGATCCAGTTCATCGGAGTTTCAGCGAGCGTGAAAATACTGAAAAATAACAAAGTCATGACGACGCCGAGCACCACCCAACCCCAGAGAGCGTGCGTGGCGATGGCATCGATTTTATCAGAAGCACTGGGTCCCACTTCGGTCCGTAACTGAACGACTTCAGCGGCGAGCGCGCCGATCGCATCGTAGCGTGAACTCACCAAGGTGCCGGCCCAATCGGTTCCTTCCTGCGTCCAACGCGATTGCCATGCGCGGAGAATTTCGGTCGTGCGAGGACTAAGCGGCGTCGAGCCAGCGACCCGCACGGAATCTTGATCTGTGAGTAAAAGCAGCGCTTCGGCCCGAGCGACCAGCGGTGATTTACGATCACCTTCGACCAATGCTGCAGCGATTTCAGAAACGGCAGGAGCAATAGCGGCCGGAACCGTCCACGCATGCCGCGCAAGCGGCAGATCAGCGCGGCTCATCGCGAGCTTAAGTTCAATCAAACCGCGTTGGTGAATTGCTTCGCAGGAGATGACAGGGATCCCGAGTAATTTCTCAAGTTGATCCACGTTAATTTCGAGCCCCGCCCGAGCTGCGAGATCCATCATGTTGAGCACTAAAATCACGGGGCGACCGAGATCGAGAATCTGGTGAACCAGATAGAGGTTTCGCTCAAGATTGGTGGCGTCGACGATGCAGAGGATGCGATCCGGTTGCGCTGTATCGGACCGGCGACCAAGCAGCACATCGCGGGTAACGGCTTCATCGGGTGAGCGCGCGGCGAGTGAATACGTGCCCGGCAAGTCGATTACGGTGATGGGTTGGCCGTGCTGTGAATAAGCGGTGCCGATTTTCTTTTCCACCGTGACGCCGGGGTAGTTGCCGACTTTTTGTTTTAGACCGGTGAGGGCGTTGAAGAGCGTACTCTTGCCGCAGTTGGGATTTCCGACCAGCGCGTAGACGGGTTGACGCGAAGAGGCGCCGGCAGCGGTGGCGGAGATATGTGCGGGCAGAGCCATAGTCGCAGAGAAGAAATCTTTTTATCTAGCCGGTTCGACGAGGAGGTGATCCGCCTCGGATTTACGCAACGTGAGGTGGTAGCCGCGGACTTTTATCTCGATCGGGTCACCCATCGGGGCCGTGCGCACCAACGTCAACGTCGTGCCGGCGAGCAATCCCATTTCGCGGAGTCGCAAAAATGCCGTGCCGGCCTTGGGGAAATCTCGGAGGGTTGCGCTCGCTCCGACCGGCAGTTGCGACAATGAGATCAAGGAGGCAGAGGGCATGGTACAAACGCGGTCTAAACCGAGCACACTTCCCTACCCTGCGGCCGGAGATGGTGGGCTAATTTTCTCCACAAGAATGTGGCTCGCGGCGGCGTGGCTGAGAGCGATGCGTGTGCCACTCACTTGGCAAATGATCGTGGTCGTGCCCGAAATTTTTGTCACACAGGCAGATTCACCAAGACCCATCTCGCGAACACGTTGGCAAAAATGGGTGTCGCCCGTGAGGCCGCATACTCGGCCAGCCGCACCCGCATTGAGCTGGCACAGGGGCGTTGGCGCGGTGGTGGGCTCGCGATTCATCGGAGTCGCACGGTGTGCCCGAGGTGACAAGGTTTCAAGGGCAAGTTCTGGCCGGCGCTGTAATTCACAAAAAAAGCGCGGCGGTTAGGCCACGCTTGATCAGGTCTAGATGGCGAATCGTTCAACGGCGCCGACGCTTGATCGCGAGCTGCGTGCCGGCGAAACGCACCATGGTTTGAAGGTGCTCGAACTCGTTCGGGTCCATGTCTTTTGCTTCTTTCATCGCGAGCTCGGCGCGCTGAATTGCTTGTTCAGCAGCTTTTTCGTCAATTTTTTCCTCGGTGATCGCGTGTTCCGCGAGGACTGAGATTTTATCACCAGAAATCTGGGCAAAACCACCGCCGACGGCGAGGAAGAGCACCGTGGAGCCCTTAGTCACGCGGAGTTCACCGTGCTCTACTTGCGTGAGTAAAGGGATGTGTCCGGGGAAGATGCCAATTTCACCGTCCACTGTCGGAATGACGACAGTGTCGATGGTATCGGAATAAACCCGGGCCTCGGGCGTAACGATTTCGAGCGTGAGGGCCATGGCAGATTACTTCTTCGCGGCGGCGATGACTTCGTCGATGCCACCCTTCATGTAGAAATCGCCTTCCGGAATGTGATCGAGTTCGCCATCGAGAATCATCTTGAAGCCGCGAACGGTTTCTTTGACGGAGACGTATTTGCCGGGCGAACCCGTGAACACTTCGGCGACCGCGAACGGTTGCGAGAGGAAGCGTTGGATTTTACGGGCGCGGTAAACGGTTTGTTTGTCCTCGGGCGAGAGTTCGTCCAGACCGAGAATGGCGATGATGTCTTGGAGATCTTTGTAGCGCTGCAGAACGCGCTGGAGTTCGCGGGCGACGCGGTAGTGCTCTTCGCCAACGATGGAGATTTCGAGCGCCTTCGAGACTGAAGCGAGTGGATCGACGGCGGGATAGATGCCGAGTTCGGCGATGGAGCGCTCCAACACGATGGTGGAGTCCAAGTGCGCGAAGGTGTTGGCGGGCGCCGGGTCGGTCAAATCGTCGGCAGGCACGTAGACAGCTTGCACGGAGGTGATGGAGCCTTTCTTCGTAGAAGTGATGCGCTCTTGGAGGAGGCCCATTTCATTGGAAAGCGTGGGTTGGTAACCGACGGCGGACGGCGAGCGGCCAAGAAGAGCGGACACTTCGGAGCCGGCTTGGGAGAAACGGAAAATATTGTCGATAAACAGCAACACGTCCTGGTTTTTCTCGTCGCGGAAATACTCGGTCATCGCGAGCGCCGAGAGGGCGACACGCATACGCGCGCCCGGGGGCTCGTTCATCTGGCCGTACACCAGCGCGACCTTGGACTTCATGAGGTCTTTTTGGTCGATGACGCCAGCTTCGGACATTTCGTGGTAAAGATCGTTACCTTCGCGCGAGCGCTCGCCCACACCAGCGAATACGGAGAAGCCGCCGTGCGCTTTAGCGATGTTGTTAATCAGTTCGAGAATGACGACGGTCTTACCGACGCCGGCACCACCGAAGGCTCCGGCTTTACCGCCCTTGATAAAAGGGGCGATCAGATCGATGACCTTGATGCCGGTCTCCAGGATCGTGGCTTTGGTGTCTTGATCCGCAAGCGCGGGAGCAGGACGGTGAATCGGATATTTTTTGTCGTGCTGCACGGGGCCGCGACCGTCCACAGGCGAACCAGTGACATCGAGAATGCGACCCAAGATGCCGTTGCCCACAGGCACGGAGATAGGAGCGCCGGTATCGACAACTTCCATACCGCGCTTCAAGCCTTCAGAGGAGGACATGGCGATGGCGCGAGCAAGCCCGCCACCGAGATGTTGCTGGACCTCGAGCGTGAGATTCTCGGCTTTGCCACCGACGTTGAACGCGATGGTGAGCGCCTGATAGATAGGCGGGATGGCGTTCTCCGCGAACTGCACGTCGACCACGGGGCCGATGACTTGGACGATTTTGCCGGTATTCATTGAGAGAGGGATTTTTGGACCGTGAAACTAAGTTGGGATCAGGCGGCGAACGCGGAGGCTGCGATCTCGAGGATTTCCTGCGTGATCGCGGCTTGGCGGGCCTTGTTGTATTCGAGTGAAAGTTCGCCGACGAGTTTGGTGGCGTTATCTTTGGCGGTCTTCATCGCGACCATGCGCGCACTGTGTTCAGAGGCTTTGGCTGATAGGACCAATTGATAAATGTAGCGGTTGACGAAAAACGGCATCAGGGCCTCGAGCACTTGCGGGGCACTCGGCTCAAACAGCATTTCGCGATCATCGGAACTGGAGGAACGAACAATTCCGGCCTCCGCTTGAGAAGCCGCAATAAACTCCTTCAGGCTGTTCAAGGGCAGCACTGGGCGAACCATGGACTCCTGGATCAGCGTGTTCTTGAAGCGGGGATAAATGACTTCGATCGTATCAATCGTGCCTTCTAAAAATTGGGCGACCATGAACTCCGAAGCGGCTTTGACTTCTTTAAAAACGACGCGATCAGACACCGTGAAATCGGCGACCATCGAGCGTTGAGTACGGGCGATAAATTGCGCGCCCTTGCGACCGATGACGTAAAACTTAGCCGGAGATTTAATCTCGGTGACCAGTTTGAAGAGATTGGCGTTGAGCGGGCCGCAGAGGCCTTTGTCGGTTGTGACTAGAAGAATGCCGCGGGTTTTGACTTCGCGTTGCGCAAGAAACGGATGAAAAGATTCATCCACGCTGCTGCCGAGCGCGGTGAGCATATCAGCCATAAGTTGAGCGTAGGGGCGGCCGGCAAGAGCGGCGGCCTGCGCCTTCTTCATCTTGGAGGCGGCGACCAGCTCCATCGCCTTGGTAATCTGGCGGGTGTTTTTAACCGACTTGATGCGGCGGCGGATGTCGCGAGTGGAGGCCACGTTGGATAAGGGGGTTGGCTAGGAGCCGAGACGTTTTAGGCCGTGTATCCGGATTTCCACTCGTCGCAGGCGACCTGAAGTTTGGCTTCGAGGTCTTTATCGAGAGCGGCTTTGTTACGGATTTCCGTAAGGAGGGCGTCTTTGCGGGTCGTGAAGAAATTCTTCATGTTAGCCGCGGCAGCGACGACCTTCTTGGCGTCAATCGGGTCGAAGAAGCCTTTCTGCATCGCAAAGAGGATTGAAACTTGGAGCTCAATGGCCGCAGGACTGAAGGCGGGTTGCTTGAAGAGTTCGACGATGCGCGCGCCGCGTTCGAGTTGGGCCTTGGTCTTGGCGTCGAGGTCGGAACCGAACTGCGCGAAGGCCGCGAGTTCGCGGAATTGCGCGAGCTCGCCCTTGAGTTTACCGCCGACTTGTTTGGTGGCCTTGATCTGAGCAGAGGAACCGACGCGGGAAACGGAGAGACCGACGGAGACGGCGGGGCGGATGCCTTGGTTGAAAAGATCGGTTTCGAGGAAGATTTGGCCGTCGGTGATCGAGATGACGTTGGTCGGAATGTACGCGGAAACATCGCCAGCGAGCGTTTCGATGATCGGCAGCGCGGTGAGCGAACCTTTGCCGTCCAGACGCGCAGCGCGCTCAAGCAGGCGACTGTGCAGATAGAATACATCACCAGGATAGGCTTCGCGGCCAGAAGGACGCTTCAGAATAAGCGAGATCTGGCGGTAAGCGACGGCGTGCTTGGAGAGATCGTCGTAAACGATGAGCGCATCCATGCCGTTTTCCATGAACCATTCGCCGATAGCAGCGCCGGAATACGGGGCGATGTATTGGTTGGCGGGATTATCGGCGGCGGTGGCAGCTACGATGATCGTGTACTCAAGGGCGCCGGCGGCTTCGAGAGCGGCAACGGTGCGGACAATGTTTGAACTCTTTTGGCCAATGGCCACGTAGATGGAATAAACCGGGCGGAACTTCGCGTCACCGCTGGCGATACCGACTTTATTGATCTTAGCCTGATTGATAATCGTATCAATCGCGATGGTGGTCTTGCCGGTGCCACGGTCGCCAATGATCAGTTCGCGTTGGCCGCGGCCGATCGGGATCATCGAATCGATGGCCATAATGCCGGTAAACAACGGTTGGTTTACGGATTTACGCGCCATGATGCCGGGCGCGATGCGCTCGACCGGATAAGTTTCTTTAGCATCGATCGGGCCTTTGCCATCGACGGCGTTACCAAGGGCGTCGACGACGCGTCCAAGCAGGGCTTTACCGACGGGAACGGAAAGGAGTTTGCCGGTGGTGGTGACTTCATCGCCTTCTTTAAGCTTGGAGACGTCACCGAGAATGACGCAGCCCACTTCGGTCTCTTCAAGGTTCAGGGCGATGCCAATGGCGCCGCCGGGAAACGCGACCATCTCGTTGTACATGACATCGGAGAGGCCATCGATTTTGGCCACGCCGTCGGCGATGGTGCGGATGTTGCCGGTGTTTTTCTTGACCGCTTTGGTCGAGAGCTTGGCGATCTGTTGTTCGATTTGGTCGAGGACGGTGCTCATCTCAGGTAAAGGCGTGAAGGGTTCGGGAAACGGGTTTTAGACAGAAAGGGCAAGAGCGGCGAGTTGGCCGGATACGGAGGATTCGTAAACGTCGTCACCGACGCGCACGCGCAAGCCGGCAAATAACCCGGGATGAGCGCGAGCGGTGGTAGTGATCGGACGACTATATTTTTTAGTCATAGCAGCTGCAATCGCGGCGAGCGCAGCGGGGGCCACGGCACCGGCGTGCTCGACGCGGGCTTCGCTCTTGGCGAGTTCGACCGCGATAAGCCGGTGATAAGCCTTGAGCACGAGCACGGCGTTGGCTGGGGAATGTTTTTCAACGTAGGCGAGCACTCCGGCCACGCGATCCGTGGAGACGACGTTGTCGACCACGCTCAATTTAAAGAGTTGGCGAGCGAGTTGCTGAGCTTGTTTAGCGGCGGCGGCCATGCGAAGCGCGTGGGTTATTGAAAATTAAACGCCGGTGAGCTCGCGAGCGGCGGTCTCGTTATAAGAGGCGCGATCCGCGTCGGAGAGTTTCTTGGCGAGCACGCGTTCGGTGGTGGTAACGACAAGACGGGCAATCTCGGTGCGGGCCTCCGCGAGCATTTTCTTTTTTTCGAGCTCGATGGCTTCTTGCGCCTTGGCAATGAGGCCTGAGGCTTGCTCGAACGCTTCTTTCTGCTGCTTATCGGCAAATTCTTTGGCTGTTTTCTGAGCCTCTGCGATGATGGCTTGAGCTTTTTGCTGGGCTTCTTTGACCGTGACTTCGGTCTGCTGCTGGGTGGCGGCGAGCCGATTTTTCATCTCTTCGGCATATTTGAGACCCGCATCAATTGAATGCGCCCGTTCGTCCATAGCGGCTATGGTCGGCTTGATCGCCTTCAAATACAGAACGACGAAAAGAATCAGAAAACTGATAGCTTGAATAACAACGTACTTCCACTCGAGACCGAATTTCTCGGCGATGCCGGGTTCTGCGGCAGCGGCGTGGGCTGCATGTGCAGCAATCACAGGGGCTTCAACAAAAGCGAGAAACAGCGAAGGCAGCATGGCGAATGGAAATTACTGAAAAATAAATAGGCCGCGTCGCCAAATCGACGACGCGGCCAATACAAATTACTTGGCGAGGAACAGCGCAAGCACGCCGAGGCCTTCAGCAAGCGCCATACCGATGATGGCTTGCACGAGGATCTTGGTCGAGGCACCGGGATTGCGACCGACGGCTTCGGCGGCTTTATTTCCGATCATACCAACGCCGATAGCGGCGCCGAGAAGACCGAATGCACTGGCAATGTTGCCGTTGATTTCAGCGATGAGGGTGATCATAGGTGGGATATATTTTGGTTGTGGTTGCCGCCGTGCGCACGCGAAGCACGCTCCCGGCGATAAAGTTTATGAATTAATGAGCCGCTTTGGAGTGCTCCTCGGCGTGACCGTGATCGTCTCCATGGTTACAAATTAATCCGATGTATACGGAGCTAAGAAGAGTGAAGACCAAGGCTTGGATTAGACCCACTAACAGCTCCATGAAATAAAAAATAAAGAAAAAGCCTGTGCCATGGAGTAGATTTTCGCCTCCGAAGACATTCCCGAAAAGCCGCACGGAAAGCGTAAAAGGGCGAATGCAAATGGATATGATCTCGATCAGACCAACGATGATAAAGACCAACGATAATACATAATAAAGAACCACCGGAGTCTCGCTCTTGTTAGCTTTGTTGCCAAAGATATCCTGTATAATTAATTTAGGTCCCGCGAACTTGAAGATGATAATCAGCCAAGCGCCAAACGAGATGCCCGCCAATGCAATCGTGCTGTTGAAATCGCTGGTGAAGGGTCGGATGAAGGGTTTGGTAATATGAAATTGCCCATTAAGATCGTGCCCAAGTCCGATCGTGCCGACGCCGGGTAGTAGGCCCATCCAATTTTGCATTAATATGAAAATGAAGAAGGTAACGAGCAGCGGAAACGCGAAGGGGAATGCTTTCTTGCCCACGATGGGTTCCAGAAGATCACGCAAAGCGGTGATCAACGATTCGATGACCGCCTGACCCTTAGAGGGTAAAACCGAAGGTTTGCCCACGAGCCATGAGATCAAAATAATGATAGCGGCCGAAACCCCCCACCCCGTGATCATGCTGTTGGTGATGGCCCAACCCCCACCAAAATCCTGCAATTTACTGGCCATCGGGGACACGCTAACGTCTTCG
>RGAX01000210.1 GCA_009919985.1 Opitutaceae bacterium | reverse complement strand
CAGGCGCGGAGCAGCGGCAGGCGAAGCTCGGTGGGCTGTTTTGCGTAATCTAGACGCGTGAGCGCATCAATGATCTGCGGTTGAAAATGTTTTTCACCGACGCGTGCGAGCGCGATGAGGGCTTCAATAGCGGCTTGCGGATTTTTTTCTTTGAGGGCCCGCTCAGTCCAGTTGGCGGGAAGTTGGCGCTCAATGGCCGCGCGCGCGGCAAACCGAATGAATCGATCTGGACTGGCGAGGTGCGGCCAGGCGATCGCGATGGCTTCGGGACCGGTGCCTTCGGCGTGGAGGGCTTCGAGGCGGCGGCGCAGTTGAGCCTCAGGCGTGGGCGGAAGCGCGGCGACGGGCGCGGTGTTTTCCGTGCCGGTATAAGTGACGCGATAGAGTGCGGATTGAGTGCGGCGACCACCGACGGCGAAATACATTGAACCATCGCCGGGGTGAATCACGACGTCGGTGAGTGGCAGCGGTTTGCCGGCGACGAATTCTTCTTTTTCGGCGGTGAACGAGGCGCCGTCGGCCTTGAGGTGCATCGCGTAGAGCGTGCCGTAGGTCCAGTCGGCGGCGAAGAAGGCGCGTTGGTATTTGGCGGGGAATTTAGCCCCTGTGCCGAAAACGGTACCCGTGGGCGAGCCAGGGCCGACATCGATGACCGAGGGTAAACTGTCGGCGTAGTAAGCGGGCCAACGACCCGCGCCGCTGCGCCAGCCATAATCACCGGCGTCGACGACGTGGTTGATCCGTGTTGGAATGTACCACGGCGAACCTTGGTCCCATTCCATGTCGGAATCGTAGGTGAACAGTTCGCCATTTTGGTCGAAAGCGATGTCGAATTGATTACGGAAACCGAGGGCGAAGAGCTCGACGGTTTTGCCTTCAGGGTCCATGCGGCCGACGTAGCCGCCGGGGGCGTATTTACCTTTGGCGTGACCGCGGGCGTCCCACATGCGCGGCAGGAGGTGATCTTCATCCCAGCGGACAGGGCGGGATTTGTTTAAGTTGGTAGGCAGATCGGTGTGGTTGCCGTTGACGAAGTAGATTGATTTGCCGTCGGGCGAGAGCGTGAGGGAATGGGGACCGTGTTCGCCGCCCAGGCTCTTCATCTCGCGAAGGAATTTAACTTCGTCGAATTGGTCGTCACCGTCGGTGTCGCGCAGGCGCCAGATGCCGCGGCGGTTGGGGACTTCGTCGATCATGACGTAAAGACTGTCGAAGGCGTAAAGCAGGCCGTGTGCACCGATGGAAGGCGGAAGACCGTCCGCGCCTTTGCCTTTTTTCGCCGGGGGCGGAAGCTGCTCGGAGTCGGCCGTGAGCACGACGGCGGGAAGCGTGATCGCCAGTTTCTCGACTTTGGTGCCGGCGGTGCTGCCGAGCGGGGGCAAGGTGAGGCGATAGATCGCGCCGTATTGGTCGCCCGCATACATGCGTCCCTTGGGGTCGACGGTGAGCGCGACCCACGAGCCCTGCTCTTCTTTCGGAACGGTGTAGATCAACTCGACCTTGAAGCCGGGGGCGACTTGTAGATTAGCGGGCGCGGAGACGATCTCAGCGGGCGAAGCTTTTTTGGCGGCGGGCTTGGCGGTCTGTGCGCAAAGACCGGGAAGAATCAAGAGAAGCGCGGCGGCAGCGAGAGGGCGACGGAGCATGGAAAAAATTTCCGAGAATCACCGATCTCGGAGGCGGGCTAAGGTGGAGATGAAAAAAGAAAAAAAGCGGCTGATTACGGGAGGGTTTTAAGCTGCACGTTTTTAAACTCGATGGTCATCGGCTGACCGGCGTGAAGCTGAAGGGCGAGCAGGCCCGAGGCGGCACCCAGAGTGGCATCGGTGTCGGTAACCTCAGCGCTGAGTTTGCCATTGAGATAATGGCGGAGGTGATTGCCCTCGGCGATGATCACGAGCTCGTTCCAGCCGCCGACTTTAAAAGCCGCGAGGATATCGGCCTTGGGGGTGGCCCCGGGGAGTTTTTCGACATCGGTTTTGGGCTTCTTGGCGCCGGGTTTTTTTGGGTCATCGACTTGGGTCGTGGCGCCGATTTTGATTTTTTCGCCCGGAGCCATGAGAATGCCGCGGCCTTTTTCTTCGTAGAGCATGCCGGCGTAGCCGCCCGTCAGGTCGATGTCGGCTTGATAACCACCGACGACAAACGCGGCGGCGTCGACCATGCGGCTGCGGTATTGGATGCCGGAGTTGCCGAAATTTTTATCGTTTTGCGCGGTGAGGCGGAAAGACGTGCGGAGTTCGAAGTTGGCGGGTTTGCCGTCTTGCCAGACCAGGAAGGTGTTTCCTTTGGTGGGTTTTTCGACGGTGGTCTGGCCGACGATGCAGCCGTCGCGCACGGACCAGAGGGCTTTATTGCCGTCCCAGCCGGTGAGGTCGTGACCGTTGAAGATCGATTTGAAACCGACATCCGCGGCGAGCGCGAACGGAGCGAGAGCGAGGAACGCGAGCGGGACGAGGCGGGAGCGGAGGGATTTCATGGGATGGGGTTAAAGATGACGGAGGTGGCGGCGAGAGGTTTCGTGAGACGAGGATCGCAGAGTTCGAGCTGGGTGACGGCAGGACGCGCAGCGGGGGCAGCAGCGGGGTTGGCCTTGAGGTAAGCATCGACGTCTTTGGTGACGACGATCTGGCCATACATCAGCGCCCAGTGACCGGGGAAGGTGCAGGTGAATTCATAAACGCCCTCGTTGCGGGGAGCGGTGATCTTGAGTGTCTCGGCCTGGCCGGCCTCGAGCATCTTGGTGGCGGCGATGATTTCTTTGTCTTCACCCACGTAGGCGCGGCCTTGGCGGTCGGTGTGGCCAGCGGGAAGTTCCATCGCGGCCATGCCGACTTTCTGGCGGGCGCCGGGTTGCACGACGACAACGTTGTGCGGCATGACGTCGGCATTTTCAAAAATGAGTTCAAAGGCTTTGCCGGCTTGAACGACGATGCGCTGGGTGTCGTAACGCATTTCTTCGGCCACGGTGCGAACGACGTAAACGGCAACGCGCAAGCTAGCGAGCGTGTCGCGCAGAGGTTCTGCCTCGGCGTTGGGCAACGCATCCACAAGCTGACTAGCGACCCCGATAGTCTCGATGTAATCGCGACCGGTGCGCTCGCTTGGATGGGCTTTGGCAGCCCAGGCGATGAGGTCACGCGCGACCCTAGAAACCGCGGCGGCTGGCCAGGTGTCGCGCGGGAGCGCGCGAAGGCTTTGGGCCGCAGTCGGGATTTGATAACCGCGGGCGATCATGCCGCCGATGGCGGTGAAGACAGCGGCGGGTTCGCGGCGCGTGCTGACGGCGGAACGAATCGCATCACGCTGAATCGCCATCACGGTACCGTCGGGACCGGGGATATCGGTGATGCTCGCGGCGAGAAGTGGCATGACCAGATCGTAAGCGGTCGCGCGCAAGGCGGCGTCGGGAATAAGCGGAATGCCGGCGAGGAAACTGGCTTCGGAGAGCGGCGATTTGAGCGCCTCGGTCCAGAGTCCGGTGAGCGAGCCGTCGATCACCGAAAGTGCAGCCCAAGCGTAGATACGGCTTTCGGCGACGTTGTTGAGCGCGAGTTTGAACAGCGCGGCGCGTTGCACGCGAAGATCGGCGGCGGATTGAGCAAGGAGGAGTCGGCCCACAGCTTTGACGTCGACCTCGGCGGGCGAGTCGATGGTGGCGAGGAGAAGTTCGACGCGAGTGGTGCGACGAGCTTCGGCGAGCGCGGAGAGCGACTCAGCGCGGGCCGCGTCGGGTACGCCCTTACGGCTAAGGATCGCTTCGTGCACGTCGGGCGAGCGCGGCATTTTGAGAAGATCAGGAACTTTAAGCGTGCGCAGGAGGTAACGCACCGCGGCCGGATCACCGCCGGCAATGGAGGAACCATCGCCGATACTCTTGGCCCAGAACGGGCGGAGTTGGCGGAGCGTTTCACCGATGACGTAATCGAGGTAGTATTCGATAGGGAGCTTGGTCGCGGCGAGGGCGACCTCGGCGGCGGCCGCTTCCGGGAAAAAGCTGGCGGCGCGCACGGCATGAAGGCGTACGCGGGCATTTTCATCGGAGGCTTTAACGCGGAGGAGCGAAAGCGCTTCGGGCACGCGATCGCGCCAGTACGCGATCACGCGCGTGGCGGCGGCGCGGGCATCGGCGTTCGGGGAATTAAGCACCCGGGCGAGAAGCTCGAGATCGACGACGTTGTGCCACTGGTGCAGCCAGAGGGCTTCCGTGAGGTTGTGTTGATAATCAGGGCTCTGCGGGTCGAGCGCGGCGATCCAAGTTTTGGTGGCGGCGATAACCTGAGCAGTGTCGTGTTTGCCGAGCTCGATTTTGGCGAGGTTGCGGATCTGGTTTTCGGGGCGCTTGAGCAATTCAAGGAGCGCGGGAATCGGTTCGCCGTCGATCTTAGGCGCGACCGCGAGGGGACGGCCTTCGTAGGTAACGCGATAGATGCGGCCGTGCACGTGGTCGCGGTTGGAATCGCGGAGGTGACTTTGGAGGTGACCGATGAGGGGATTGTGCCAGTCGATGATGTAGATCGCGCCGTCTGGGCCAACAGAGGTGTCGATGGGGCGGAAATTTTTATCGGTCGAGGAAAGCAGATCGGCTTGGCGGATGGCTTTGATGCCGGCGCCGTCGTCCTCAAGTTTAACCCGGAAGATACCTTGGAAGCCGATGACGTTGGGATTTAAATAATTGCCCCAATATTCTTCGGGAAATTGCGTGCTGGTGATGATTGTGCTGCCGGCGGAAGGGCGCGAGGGGCGTTCCCAAATCTGTTTAAGCTTCGGGTGTTTCTCTGGGTAATCGATGCGCCCGCT
>RGAX01000209.1 GCA_009919985.1 Opitutaceae bacterium | reverse complement strand
CTGAAGCTCCCGTGATCGCGCCGGTCTCAACCCCGGCCCACGTCGAAACCATCGCTGCAGCTCCAGCTGCCGCGGTGTTCACCCCTGCTCCGGCCCCAATCGCTACCCCGGCCACCGTCGTCGCACCCGCGCCGGCCTCGGTCAGCAGTGAAAAAGCCGAGCTCAACATTCTCCCGCCCGCCGAAGCCAAGCGCCCTGCCACCAGCTGGGAAGCCTCTTCGAGCGACGCTCGCCCACGCCGCGAAGATCGCCCGACGTTCCGCGTCGAGTCCCGCCCTGGCCAAGCCCGTCGCGAGGAAAATTCCGACCAGGAACTTTACCCGATGGATGCAAAGCCCGGCCGCGATTCCGGACGCGAGCCTCGTCGTGAAGCTCAGCGCTTTGAACCGCGCGAGCCCCGCCGTGATTCCCGCCCTGAACAAGGCCACCGTCTCCCAGCGGCAGCTCAGCCCAAACGCTCCGGCGGTTTCATTGCCTGGCTAAAAGGTCTCTTCGGCTTCAAATCCGCCGCTCCCGCCCCTTCCCACTCCGGTGAACGTCACCGCGAAGGCGGCGAAGGGGGTCGCGACGGTTATCAAGGCGGACGACGCCGTAATCGCCGCGGCGGTCGCGGTCGCTCCCAAGGCGGAGATCGCTCGGGTGGTTACAACCCACGCGCCGAGGGTGAAAACTCCGGCGGCGAATCCCGAGGCGAGAGCCGCGGTGAAGGCCGTGGTGAATATCGCGGCGGTGGCGAAGGCCATCGCGGCGGCGGTCGCCAGCGTGGCGGTCGTGGCCGTGATCGTGGCGAACGTGGTCCCCGCGGTGATCGCGGTGGTCCAGACCCCCGCCCCGAAGGCCAGCAAGGTGGCGGGGCGATCTGATCGCGCTTCCCGTTAAAACTTGCCAACGCGCGCCCCACTCCGCGCATTTCCAAGGCGTCCCTTTGCGGGACGCCTTTTTTATGGACTACTGCGGGCACCCGCCCGCGGTTTTCTCATCACTGGCTCCCGTTCGAGGCTATTTTTTAAAAAACCATGTCCGACCTCATCGTCCACGGCGGTCGCCCGCTCTCCGGCACCATCACGCCTTCCGGCAACAAAAACTCCGTCCTCCCCATTTTCTGCGCCACGCTGCTCACCGATGAGCCCGTGACGCTGCTGAACGTACCTGACATCACTGATCTAAATAAACTTGTCGCCTTCTTTCAGGCGCAAGGTTCGCAGATCAACTGGGACCGCACGGCCGGCACCATGCGCGTTGATCACTCGACGTTTCGCCCGTCTTTAGCCGACGACGAACTACCGCAGGACATGCGTTCCACGGTTCTACTTTATCCCGCGCTGCTCCACCGGTTCCGCAAACTCACTATTCGCGCCAACACAAAGGGCTGCTCCCTAGGCGTGCGCGAGATCGACCCACACCTAGAAATCCTGCGCGCTCTCGGCACGGTGATCCATGACGGTGAACCGCTCATCCTCGCCCTAACTGGCGGCTTCTCGGGCGCCCGTCACTGGTGTGATTACATGTCGGTCACCGTTACGGAAAATTTCGCGATGGCGGCCGCCCTCGCTTCCGGCCACTCCACGCTCATCAACGCTGCCAGCGAACCGCACGTCCAAGATCTTTGCGCTGCCCTGGTTGCAATGGGGGCTAAGATCGAAGGACTCGGCACCAGTCGCCTCGAAATCACTGGGGTAAAAAAACTTCACGGCGCCACCATCACGATTAGCAGCGATTACCACGAGATCGTCACCTTTCTCGCCCTTGGCGCGATCACGGGTGGTGAGGTTCGCGTCACTAAATCGCTGCCACACCACTTTGACCTTATCACTCGCGCCTTCGCCAAACTCGGTGTGATCGTCGAACACGAGGGCGACACCGCCATCGTACGGCGCAACCAGACGCTTCGTATTGAGCAACCGTTCACCAGTAATCTTCTGCCCAAAATCGAAGCCGCGCCATGGCCGTACTTCTCGGTGGATTTGTTACCCCTCATGATCGCTCTTAGCACGCGCGCCGAGGGCACCATCCATTTCTGGAATAAGGTCTATGAAAATGGGTTTTCGTGGATTCCCGAGCTGGCGAAATTCGGTGCACACGCGCTTGTCAGCGATCCGCACCGCATCGTCGTCTTCGGTAACCGCCCGCTTCATCCGGCGACCGTCGACTCTCCCTATATCATTCGCGCCGCCGTTGCCTTGGCGATGGTTGCCGCAGCCATTCCCGGCAAATCGGTCGTACGCAACGCCGAAATCATCAAACGTGCTCACCCTCGCTTCGTCGAAAACCTCCGCAGCCTCGGCGCGGAGCTCGAGTGGAAATAATCCTATGGCCGCCGATCCCTCCGCCAACAAAGGCGTCAATTTTCTCGCCTCCGCCCTCGCCTCGCCCGTCTCGCCTGCCGAGGCCGCGCTGCGCCCGCTCTCGTTTGCCGACTTCACCGGCCAACTCAAAACCATCGAGCGCCTCCAAGTCATGGTCGGTGCCGCCAAAAAACGCGGCGAAGCGCTCAACCACATTCTTCTCTCCGGCCCACCCGGCCTAGGCAAAACGACACTTGCCTTCATCCTTGGCAACGAACTGGGCAAAGCCGTTCGCGTCACCTCCGGCCCAGTCATCGAAAAAGCCGGCGACCTTGCCGGCCTGCTGACCAGCCTTGAGGAAGGCGACATCTTATTTATCGACGAAATCCACCGCATCCCCAAAACGGTTGAGGAATATCTGTATTCGGCGATGGAGGATTTTCGTCTCGATATCATGATCGATCAGGGCCCCAACGCACGTAGCGTGCGCCTATCGATTCCGCGCTTCACGCTCGTCGGCGCAACCACACGCTCGGGTTTGCTCACCGCCCCGCTGCGCTCCCGTTTCACGTTACAGACGCGCCTCGACTACTACGACCACGCTACCCTGCAAGGGATCGTCCGCCGCAGTTGCGGTCTGCTGGGCGTCGCGATCGACGAGGGCGGCGCGCAAGAAATCGCTACCCGCGCCCGCGGCACGCCGCGCGTCGCCAACAACCTGATCAACTTTTGCCGCGACTACGCGCAGGAGCGCGCCAAAGGTAAAATTACTCAACCCGCAGCCGCCGCCGCGCTCGAGTTGTTGGAAATCGACGCCGCTGGTCTCGATGAAATGGACAAACGCATGTTGCGCGTCATGGCCGAAAATTACCGTGGCGGTCCCGTTGGTATGAGCACGATCGCAGTCGCCGTCGGCGAGGAAGCCGAGACGCTTGAGGAGGTGCACGAGCCATTCCTGATCCAAGAGGGTTACCTCCAGCGCACCCCCCAAGGCCGCACACTCACGCCGAAGGGTTACGCTGCCGTCGGCCTCAAAGCCGCGCTTGGCGGCGACCAAGGTTCCCTGCTCTGAAGAAATTGGGTATACGCTGCAGCTAGGTGGCGGCTATCACCGATGAACGACATCGATGTTCGTGGTGCTCGCTTTTAACTTCGGTCTGCATTAAATCTTGAATTAGTCCGTAAAACGGACCAAAAATAGTCCGTGATTAAAACCGTTACTATTTCCCAAGCGAAACCTATCCTCGGAAAACTACTCGACCTTGCTGGTTCAGGCCAACCCGTCTATCTCCGGCGCAAGGAGCATCTCTACCGAATAGAGCCTGTCGCTGAGGTTGAGCCAATCCCGAGCCGCCCATTTGGCTTCTTCGCCATCGAAGAAGGTGATCCGATGATCACCCTAGCCAACTCGGCACAAGCCAACTTTACCCCACCCAAATGAAACCTTTTCGGCAGTGGGACATCGTGCGATTTCGGATTCGTCCCCAAGACACCGTGCTGCATCCCGGCGTTGTAGTCTCGGGCGAAGAGTGGTGCGCTTCCGAGTACACGACTAACTTGAATGTCTTAGCGTGTTCTAAGCGGCCTCCGGCCGCGCCGGTAAAGCAACATCAAGTCGTGCTCAACGGAGCGGACGGACTGGATTTCCAATCTACGATCGACTGCCGGTTCTTACACATTGTTACAAAGGATGGCGTTACCGAGGTAATCGGTCGCGTCTCCGCCGAACGGCGACGCGCCATTGGCCGGAAGCTCAACGAGGTTCTTCGACTGCTTCTATAAACACGAAGCGGCTGAAGGTAACCGTAGAACTACCACACCAAAGTCTCAGTGAGTAGTCGTGCAGCTCGATGCCCCAACCGCGCAGAATTCAGCTTAGGCCAGAGAAAAAATCAGAGATGCCAGGATGTGAAAGGAGGGATAATCCGTCCTCAACAATCTGTCGCAATTAAATGCTCCCATTAAGAATCGCTTAGCCCTTGGTTGCAACTGCAGCTAGCGCGGCGCGCCACAGCGCCGACTCGCCGCGTAGGCCATGCGTTGCGAGCGCTAGCGAGATCTCTTCGACTTGCGGTTCTACCACGGCGTGCCGCGGGTCGGCTGGGAATTCCGGCCGCACCGCCCGCGTTAGGGCCCAACAGGCCCAAGCCCGCCAGCGACGTTGCTCACGACGCGGTTGGTTCATGCGATCCGCGTAGTGCTGAAAATGCACCCGTGGGTTACCGATAAAAACGGTGGTTGGGGTCTGGGCGATGCACCAAGCCATCGCCGCATAGGGCAACGGCCACTGGTTTAAAATTACTTCTTCCCCGCTCAACTCCGCGCCCAGAGCGCGGTCCAGACACAACAATGCCCGCGCCGCGAGTCCGCGTTGCCAGAGCGTCTGGGCGTATTCTAGGCACGAAAAATAAAAGCCCTCACCGCGCACTTCAGCACGAAATGCGTGCAAGGCCCGCCAATCCAGCTCGGAACGAGCGGCAGGCAAATAGGGGCACGGCGGCAGGGTCTCGGGCATCGTCGCCAGATTCGGGCAGGACGGGCACGG
>RGAX01000208.1 GCA_009919985.1 Opitutaceae bacterium | reverse complement strand
GCGGGGTTTTTGGGGCGGGGGCAGGCGCGGGAGAATTAGCGGGGCGAAGCGTTATTTACCCAGGGTGTAAGCGGAGTACTGGTCAGCGACCTTGGCGGCTTGTTCGTCGCCGAGGTGGAAGTAGAAGCGGTAACGCAGAGTCAGGCTGCCGCCGGCGGGGACGAGGTGGTCGCCCTTGTGGGGGTTGTTAGCGAATTCTTTTTCGTAGTCGTGCCAACCGAAGGGGTTCGATGCGAACAGGCCGTAGTCGCGGGCCATCCACCAGGCGGGGTGGCGAAGATTCTCGGGGTGATCGAATATGGCGATACCGTAGGTGGTGCCGTTGCGTTGGGCGTTGTAATCACACCAAGGGGCGCGGGTGCCCCAAGCGGCGGCGTCGCGGGCGTTTTTGGCGGTCACGATGTGGCCGTTGCCGCCGGTGGCGACGCCTTTGACCTTGTGGGGCATGGTCATCCATTGAGCGACGCGGATGGCCATGGTACCGTCTTTATTATCGCCGAAGAGGAGGGGTTGGTCGGGGAGGGCGCGCAGGGTGATTTCGAAGTCGATGAAGCGGCCGCCGTCGTTGGCGTGGAAACTGATTTTACGTTCGTCCGTGCAGATGAGCCGGCCGTCGGGGGCGAGCCAGCGGTTGCGGGCGCGCAGGACACCGATGGCGCCGTCGACCGTCTCGATTTTACCGTCCAGGACGGTGTGGCCTTTTTCTTTAGGGGAGCGGCCCGCGTCGCCGGTACCTTCGTTCCAGAAGTCGATGCCGTTGACCATGCTGTGGGCGAAATAAAGCGAGCGGTGCCAGGGGTGATCGGTGTCTTCGCCGGCGGTCGTTTTCATCGGGAAATCCCGGGTGAGCGGCGTGCCGTCGGTGGCGAGGATCGGGTAACAATAGGATCGCGACGCGCCGTCGCCGAAGACGTAATCGGTAAAATGTTGGCCGCTGATCTCGACGCGGACGCGGTCGGCAAGCGGGGTGAGTTTAACTTGGGCCTGGGCGGCGGGGAGCGCGGCGGCGATTCCGAGTGTGAGCAGGGCGAGGGCGGGGTAGAGTTTCACGGTTATATAGACGAAGCAGCTGTGATTACGATGCAACCCCAGGGTTGATTTTGTCGGGATGTGGCTTGGCGCGGTGGCACTGGGATTGCTAACTCGCGGTATGATGTTCGCTCAATGTATTCCCCGGCTCGCCGTAGTGGTGAGCGTTTTATTTTTGGCTGGTGCGTCGCGTGCCGCCGAAGTGGCCCAGCCGCTGTACGCGCTTTGCGGTGCTTACGCGCCGGAGATGGCGGCGTTGAAACGGGAGTTTGGCGTGGATCCAGCGAAAGGTTGGACGCGTTCGGTGGTGAAAGGCATGGAATTTTGGCGCGGTAAAGTCGGGGCAAAAGAGGTTATTCTGTGCCGCACCGGAGTGAGTATGATCAATGCTGCCTACCAACTGCAGCTCGCGCTCGATCATTTTCCCGTCACGCACGTGCTGTTTGCCGGCGTGGCCGGCGGGACGGATCCAGCCTTACAAGTCGGCGACGTGGTCATCCCTGAGGCTTGGGCAAATCATGGTGAAGCGGCTTATCTTAATGAAGACGGCAAGGGCGGCTACGTGCGCCCTGATTACCTGCCGGCTGGTCGGGAAAACTTCGGGATGATTTTCCCTACGGGCACAAACATTACCCGCGCTGGCGCCACCGACAGCGCCGAGGAAAAAGGCGAACGCCTCGAACTCATTCCAGTCGACCCCGATTTACTTGCTGCCGCGCGTCGGGCCTTGCCCAAGCTTCCGGTGCTAAAAAAATCCGGCCGCATAGTCACTGTTTCGGTGGGCGGCAACGGGGTCGCTTCCACGGTATTTTTGGACAACGCCAAATACCGTGAGTGGATTTTCCGCGTGTGGCAGGCGCGCTGCACGGACATGGAATCGACCGCGCTCGCCCAAGTCGCCTACGCCAATCGTAAGCCGGTATTGATCATCCGCGGACTGAGCGATCTAGCGGGTGGTCAACACGGCAAAAACCCGATCGACGCCAACGAACTCAACGTCGCCGAGATTGCCGCGCACGTACTGCATCGCGTGCTCGACGAAATGCCTTAACCGCGCCCGTCACCGGTCCCGACCTGCCGCCGTGCGGGCGCTAAAATCTTTTCCTCAGACTGGCGCGGGAACCCAATGTCAGTATTATGAGTCATAGTTACCCCATGAAAACCCTATCCCGTTTCACGTTGGTTTTGCTCGGATTGGCGGCTCCGCTGGCGCTTTGCGCTGCTGAAGTGGCCAAGGCCCCGGCCCGCACGGAAGTTGTTTTTGAACAACCCGAAAAGTTTACCGATGTAAAAGATTCCGACTTTGGTACCGATAAGGCCCGTGACGCCATCCTTGAACGCATCCGAGAGTATATCGTCGAGCGCGCGGATAAAGCGCTGCCTGCCGGACAGAAACTCGTCATCACGTTTACCGACATCGATTTAGCTGGCGAATACGAGCCGTGGCGCGGTCCGCAATTCTCCGATGTGCGCATTGTCAAATCGATCTATCCGCCCCGCCTGAAGTTCAGTTACAAAATCACCGATGCCGCCGGTAAGACCGTCAAAGAGGGCAATGAAGACCTGCGCGATCTGGCCTTTGAAATGCGCCTCACCGCGGATCGGCAAGATACGCTGCGCTACGAAAAAGATATTTTACGCGACTGGATTGGCACGGTGACCCGCGCGCCTAAAGTCTGATCGCCCGCTGGGGCTAGCGTTGAAACCCGTGTCGCTTCCCGACGAGGCCAATCCTGTCCGACTTGATAAGTGGCTTTGGGGCGTGCGGTTGTATAAGACCCGCGCGCTCGCGACGGCGGCGTGCCGCGCCGGCCAAGTCGAAATCAGTGACACCGCCGTGAAACCAGCCCGAACCGTCCGCGCGGGCGAGATAATAACTGTACGCCTAGGCGTGATCTTGCGCACGGTGCGCGTGGAGGCGATCCCGCCCAGTCGGATGGGTGCGGCGCGGGTGGCGGAGTTTTGCACGGATCTGACCCCGCCCGAGGAATTTCAGAAGGCGCGCGAAATAAGGGTTCAGCAAGTCCTGGCCCGCGACCCCGGCGCGGGAAGACCGACTAAGCGCGACCGGCGCTTACGCGACAAGTTGTTCGATTAAATTATATAAATTTTTTCGTTATTTGAACTTCTGCGAGACGAAGCAATTCGGCCCATACCCTGAAAAAATTCGGAGCATGGATCGGCAGGCCTTGACTACCTGCACATTTAAATGTCATTTTACGCACATGGAAACCGTCTCTGTCACCACTGCTCGCCAAAATCTTGGGGCTTGGTTGGCCCGCGCCGCCAAGGGCGAGGAAATCGGTATCATCTCCGGCTCGCAAATCATAGCCCTGCGCCCGGTGGTAGTAACGGCAGCAGACTACGCCTTCCAGGAATACGGCCTCAAGCCGGACGAGATGAACCGCATTACCGCTAAGCTCCATGAAGAAGTTTCTACCGCTGCCGCCATTCCCTACCTTGGGAGCCTCGCCGACGCCCTCGCCCAAGCAGGTGATGCTGACGAAAAGGTTTCTAGCCCTAGCAAAGGATCTGCCCGCCCCCGCGCATCCGGCAATCGACGCCGCGCTTCGCTTATTACCTGAAACGTGGGGACGTCCCCACGCGCACCGGGGTGTTAGCGTAAGCGTGCTCTCGCGCGGTGCCTATGAGATACGTGCCGGCCTTGCCCTTCGCATCATTTTTCTACCCATCGGCGACGAATTGCGCTGCGACTTCATCGGTACACACGCCGAGGTTAAGCGCTACCTGTGAAATCGCGCCTGACCCGCCAAATCAAGCTTGCCCAGGTAACCTCACGCACCACCCGTTATTCCGGAATTTGCCTCACTCCTACAAAACCCCGCAATCTTCGGGTTGCAGGCTGGACGCGGTAGGGGTTTCGGGTGCAACGTAGCAGGGTGAACGTGTACGCTAAATTTGAAACCGAACTCGCCGTCCGGCCTGACGATATCGATCTATATCAGCACGTTCACAGTACCCGTTACCTTGATTACGTCTTGGCGGCGCGTTTTGACCAGATGGAGCGCTGTTATGGGATGTCGATGCAGGCCTTTGCGGCTTTGGGGCTGGGTTGGTTTATGACGGCGGCCTCCATTCAGTATAAGCGGCCCCTGGGATGGGGTGACCGGATGGTGGTGCGTACGTGGATCGAACACTTCACGGAAACCGGCTGCCGGGTGGCGTTTGAAATCGAAAAACTCCCGACCGGCAAACGCGTGTGCGAGGGCTATTGTGATTATACGCTGGTGACCTTGGCGACGGGCCGTGCGACGGTTTTACCCGAGGATATTAAGGCAAAATACTCAATTTAGCGCCCCTGCGAAGGGATGTTTTTCAGCTGCTAAGTAGTTGGCTAGCATAGCTGCGCGGATAAAGTCCTTGCATAAAAAGCATTTATCGACTCTCTGGCGTTTCAGTCGTTAGTGAAAGCGTTTTGGTGACAGGATCTGGTGAGTCGTAGGCTGGGCAAAGTTGCTCAAGTGATGATTTCGAAACCCACAGTGGGAACGGACTGGCAGCGAGCGATGGAACTACGCAACATCATCATGAGTAACTCCAAACTATACGTTGGTAACCTATCCTTCAAGACCACCGAAGACGAGCTCCGCTCGGCCTTCAGCCAATTTGGCACCGTGACCGACCTTTACGTCGCCATGGACAAGATGACCGGCCGCCCCCGCGGTTTCGCGTTCGTCACCATGGGCACCCCCGAGGAAGCGAAAGCTGCCACGGAAAAGATGAACGGCACCGATCTCGGTGGTCGTCAGCTCACGGTCAATGAAGCCCGTCCAAAAGAAG
>RGAX01000207.1 GCA_009919985.1 Opitutaceae bacterium | reverse complement strand
GCGGGCTCTAGAGCCCGCCTTTTTTTGCGCCCTAAATTAGGCGACGCCAATTTGAGTATTAGCGACTACTTGTCGTCATCATCATCCTTGGCGTGTGCCTTATAAAAGGCGGCGCGCCGTGGCGCCGGCATCGGAGAATGTTCGCCGCGCACGCTGCGCCAGACGATTTCGTTAAGCTTGATATCATCGGCTTTGTCGGGAGCGCTAAAATCCATCTGCTGCGAGGCGCGAGCGCCCCAAGCAAGTTTGCCGTTCACCGCCTCGAGATCGACCTCCGCAGGTCGCGCCTTAAATGGCGTAAGATCAAGTTTGTCGCCAAACGAAGCCCACATCGGCATCGCCGCCGCATCGAATTGCGACATCGGTTGCAGGCCAAGAATCAACTCAATCGTGCGCAACATACTCGTGGTCGAATATAGCGTGGAATCCACGCTGCGCCGCTTCGTCCACGGGCTGATCGCGAGCGCCGGCATGCGGTGTGCGTCCACGTGATCGGGACCATTCTGGGCGTCGTCTTCGAGCACGAAAATCGCCGTCTCGGACCAAAACTTCGACTGCGATACCGCTTCGACGATAAGACCGAGGGCACGGTCGTTATCGGCCACCATCGCGGTCGGTGTGCGCACACCGGGACGAGTACCGGAAGTGTGATCGCTACCAAGACGCAGTACTTGCAGACGCGGCATGCCGCCTTCTGTTTCGTAGCGGCGTACCTCGGCGGCGAAACGCTCGGCGCGTTTTATGTCCGAATAATTGAGATCCCAAGCGTTGTAATAAGGATCAATGTGCCCAACGAGAATCGGCAGCGAGGCTTCTGATAAAATCGGGCCACGACGCGGCGTATTGCAAAATTCACCGTAGCTTCGGTAGGTCACGCCTGCCTCAGCCGCGCGATTCCAGAGGTATCCGTTGGCCGGGAAAGCTACGGGGTAATGACCCTCAGCGGGATAATTGTATTTTTTGTTGGCGTTGTGGCCATAGCTGAAGGGCCACATTTTTTCGACGAAGTCTGTGGCCTGCGCGCCCATCGTCCATTCGTGGCCGTCGGCACTCACTTCGCCGTCGGCGTAAAAATTATCGAGCAGCACAAACTCACGCGCGAGCGCATGGGCGTTGGGCGTGACGTTAGCAGGGAAAAGACACAGGCGCGGGTCGCCGTTGCCTTCAGGGATGTCGCCGAAGACCTGATCGTAGGTGCGGTTTTCGCGCACGATGTAGATCACGTTTTTGATCGGCGATGACTCACCCACTTTCGCCGGAATCGGATTGCCGGGCGGGCGCTCTTGCACGCCACGAACGCTCGCCTTGGCATCGAGCGGGCTACACGAAAATGCCGTTTTGCTCCATTGGCCGAATTGTTGGGCTCGATTTTTTTCTGCCGGTAAATCGATGATCGAAATCGATCCGGCGAAAAGTCCTCCAATGTATTCCTGAAGATTACGCGGCGCGGTTGTACCGGGGAAAGGGCCGCGCGGATTGGCGGCGGAGCTGAAGCCCTTACCGTTGGCGACGAGAAGGGATTTTCCGTCGCGCGTCACGCGCACGCTCGTCGGAAACCAGCCGACAGGAATAAAGCCGAGGGAGCGCGCCTTGCCGACGGTCTCGACATCGAACACCGCGACGTTGTTGTTATTGGCGTTGGCCACGAAGAGCAATTCGCCGTCGGGCGAAAGCGCGAGGCTGTTGGGCATCGAACCGGGCGGGGAATTGGGATAAAGCGAGGCCGTGAGGGTTTCGGTGATGCGGCCGCTGGCCGTGTCGATTACGCTTACAGAATTGAGATTCGATTCAGCAACGTAGAGCCGGCCGTCGCGCCCGAGTACCATTTCACTTGGATGCGCACCGACCGACCAACGCGCGAGATCGGCTCCGGTCTGCGCGTCGAGCACGAGCACGGCGGACTGAGCCCAAAGGCTCACGAAGAGGCGGCCATTTTTCTCGTCGGGTAAACACGTGTAGGGAAACGGCGCAGCCGCATCCGAAGCCGCTTTGACGCGAGCGCCCTCGTGCTCGGTGGTAGCGGCGCCTTCGGCGGCGCCGAACGTGCGTTGCCATAGAAACGCCCCATCGGTAGTGGAAATTTTTTCGACGCGCTGGCCCCAGCTTTCCGCGATATAAAGCGAGCGGCCATCGGCCGACGTCGCCAGGCCGCTCGGGATACCCTGTTGCCCGACGGGACGGAGCGGGAATTCGCGGTGCGCGCTAAGATAGCCGGCATGAAAATCGAAGGCGTGGATCACTTCTGCCCCGGCACCGCTCGCGTAAAGTTTTTTACCATCGGGCGACCAAGCGAGGCCGTAAAATGATTCCTGGAGCGCGACCTGTGAGACGGGTTGGCCGGATTTTACATCGATGATGCGTACCTCGTGTTGGCCCCAGCCGCTGTGCAGCACCGCAGAAAAAACACCGTCGGGGTGGAGCGCGACGTTGATTGGAAAATCACCAACCACGATTTGTTTGCCCACAGGACGCAGCGACCACTGGTTGGGCAAGAGAACGGAACCATCGCGTTGCAGGCCTGGGAGCGTGGGCGCCGCGGCGTGGATCGCGGGATTCCCCCAAAGACCCAACACCACTAGAAAACCGAGCTGCCAACGCCGCGCGCGATTCAAAGATTTCATCGCGCGACGGTAACGATCGCGCGTTAAAATCCAAGCCCACGCTCACTGCACTGGAAATTGTAACGCAATCTGGCCCCTAATATCGCGCGGGGCGCCGCGCGCCGCGGGCAACCCTTACGGTTTAATTTCCAAAAGCTCGATGGTGAAGACCAGAGCTGCGTTGCGCGGGATCTTAGGCGCCTGGCCGCGGGTGCCGTACGCGAGCTCGGGCGGGATGATGACGAGACGTTTCTCGCCGAGTTGCATGAGGGGCAAAATCTGGTCCCAGCCTTTAATGACTTGCTCACGACCGACCCGGAAGGTGAACGGTTTATCTTTGTCGGTCGTTTCGTCGAAGACTTCGCCGCTTAGCAGTCGCCCCGTATACAATACAGCGACGGTTTCCCCGTTATTGGGCCGGGCACCCGAGCCGGGGCGCTCGATTATGTAGCGCAGACCCGTGTTGGTTTTCTTCGCCTCGGGCCAGGATTTTTCCACGGCCTCGAGAATCTCGGGCGGGAATTTCTCGCGCTGCGCGTGCAGTAACGGAGTGACGCATAGGCAAGCAATGAGAAGAAAAATGGACCGACGAAAAAGTAAACAGCAGCTCATGGGTAAAAGTTGTAAGGTTAGGAGGACTGTTGCCACGGAAATTTTTCAAACTCCCGCTGACGACACAGAAAAGGCGGGCCGTGAAGCCCGCCGTGATCTTGTCTGCGGAAATTGCTGGGTTTAACGACCGCGACGACCACCGCCGGTGCCGCCACCACCACCGCCACTGGCCCCAAAACGGTTCCAGCTGCCTTCGGCGGGGCGTTGTTGGCCTTCGCCGCGACCACCACCACCGCCACCACCGCTGCTGCTGCCGCGGCCGCCACCGCCGCCACCGGATTGGTGACGGGGACCACCACTGCCGTAGCCACCACCGCGCTGACCGCCGCCACGTTGGCCGCGTCGTTGCTGGGTGGGTTGATCGGGACGGGCGATGATGGGGGCGTAGTTAAAACCTTCGAGTCGGAGCTCGGGAATCTTGGCACCAATAAAGCGTTGGATGTCGCGGATGTCAGCGGCGTTTTCCGGGGAGACGAGCGTAATGGCGTCGCCGACAGCTTGCGCACGACCGGTGCGGCCGATGCGATGCACGTAGTCTTCTGGTTTCTCGGGAACATCATAGTTGATGACGTGAGAAACGCCGGCCACGTCGATGCCGCGAGCGGCAATGTCGGTGGCGACCATGACTTCGTACTTGCCGGACTTAAAGCCCTCTAGGGCCTCGATGCGTTGGTTCTGAGAACGGTTGGCATGAAGAACGGCGACGGCGTGATTGGCCGCTTTGAGGCGGCGGGCGATTTTATCGGCACCGTGTTTGGTGCGGGAAAATACGATCACACTGTCGAACTCGGTCTTAGCAAGGAGCGCTTCGAGCAGTTCAAACTTCTGATCGTAGGCCACCGGATAGAGCGCGTGGTTGACGGATTCGTTAACCGAGCGAGCGACCCCGATCTCGACTTTGGCGGGATTGCGCAGGGCAAACGAGGCGACGGCCGCGATCTCGGGCGGAACGGTAGCGGAGAAAAAGAGCGTCTGGCGCTCGCGCGGGCAGCGGGCGATGATGTCTTTGACGGTGGGCAAAAAGCCCATGTCGAGCATGCGGTCCACTTCGTCGAGGATAAGAATGTTGATGTCGCGCAGGCTGATCTCGCCGGTCTTTAGATAATCAACGAGGCGACCGGGCGTGGCGACGATGATGTCGACGCCTCGCTTAAGCTCGGAGCGTTGCACGCCATAGCCGACCCCGCCGAAAACGGCGACGGTACGGATATCGGTAAATCGGGCGAAATTGCGGAACGAGGTTTCAACCTGAGCTGCGAGTTCGCGCGTGGGCTCGAGAACGAGCACGCGGGTGCGACCGTGAGTGCCGAGGCGAGAAAGCACGGGCAAGGCGAAGGCCGCCGTTTTGCCGGTACCGGTCTGGGCCGAGGCGATGAGATCGCCGCCGCCAAGGACGACGGGAATGGCGCGAAGCTGAATCGGGGTCGGTTCCGTGTAGCCCGCAGCTTGGACGCCGCGGAGGACCTGCTCAGAGAGATTGAGAGACTTGAAAGGCATGAGAGTGAAAATGCTGGCAGGCTGCGCCAGAAGCAGGAGCGCAGGCTGAGTCATTTTTCACTCGCTGACGCTCGGCGGCTCGTGAGCCGCAAAGAAAAAGAAAAAGACGGAGCGCCCGGAGGCACTCCGTCTAGAATTAAAAAAC
>RGAX01000206.1 GCA_009919985.1 Opitutaceae bacterium | reverse complement strand
TTCGTCGCCGGAGCGGGCGCGGGCGCTGAAGCCTTAACCGCGGGTACGGCTTTGGGCATATTAACTTTTTTCTCGTCGAGATTCTGCATCGCTTCTACATCGCTCACGGGCGCGGAGTTGATGCCGCCGGTTGGGACTTCGAGTTTGGCGAGCCACACGAGCGCGTTAAGCACGAGCCGGCGTTGGTCGTCGTTTTGCCAGTTCAGATGGAAATGTCCGCCAGTGAAACCAAAGCCGCGTCCGCCATCGGGGCGTTCGACGGCCCACATCATCGTCTCGGGCCGACCTTTGGCGGCTTGGATGTGCGCGTACGGACCCTTGGGGCTGACGTAGGGACCGTCGCGCACGGCGTCGGAGGGCATGGCGACGAGAATGTCTTTCACGCCGGCTTTGCCGTCACGGAAGTGCATGTTGAAATACCATTCGTCTTTCGTGCGAAACGGTTTCACGCCGCGCGTGATCGGGTGCTCAGGCAGCGAAACATAATCGGCTTCCCAGATCGGGTTGCAGGAGAATTTGGTCTCATAATAACCGCCGATCCACTCCTGCCATTCGGTGCCGCCTTTGTCCGCGAGCACTTCGACGGCGAAATGCGCCATGCCGATGCCGACGCCTTTTTTGGCTAAAGCTCCGAGGACGGCGAGGTGGTCTTTTTGAACGGCGAGGTGGTTGGCGCCACCGTCGGAGTAGATGAAAACGGCGTCGGCGCCTACGAAGACGGAGTTGTCGTCCACGCGTTTGCCGTCGACGAGTTTCGTGGGCCAGCCGTTGGTGATGAGCACAGTCTTGAGGCCAGGGACGGACTCGAGGCGTTTCTGGAGCAGCATAGAGCCGGCCTTGAATTCATGCATCAGCGGCGGGTGACTCACCGGACCGGCAATCATGACGAGTTTACGATCGGCGGCATGGAGCAGCGAAGCGGCGAGCGCGAGTGCGGCCGTGAGAAGAATGCGGAGTTTCATGGGGAATATAAAATGGAGAAGCGCGGAGCGGGAGAGGGAAAAAATTTAAACGAGCGGAGTGACGCCAGGGATCGGCACGGGGCCGAAATTGCCGGGGCCGGGACCGGGATTCTGCGGAAAGAGATCGAGCTTGGAACCTTCCATGAGCCACTTCCAAGAAATCTCGCGACCCGTGTAGGCGGCGATGCGCGCGCCGATGGCGGTGAGCGTGCTTTCGGCGACGCGTACAGCTTCGTTGACGGGCGCATTGCTGCGGATGCTGGCGATGAGATCAGCGTGTTCTTGCACCATCGGGCTCACGTTGGGACCGGCGTACTTGAAGTTTTTTTCGCCGGTGATCGTGGCGTTGTGGGGGATCGCGACGCCCTTGGTGCCGACCAGGCGCTCGCCGACGCGTGTGGCAGTCTTCGCGGCGTGGCGGCAAGAGCTGGAGACGCGGGCGCCGTTGGCGTAGTCCATCTCGACGGAGAAATGGTCCCAGATGTTACCGGGAATGTTACCGCGATTTTGGCGACCGCCCATGCCGTAGAACTTCACGGGCGGTCCGCCAAAGGCCCAGTTCATGACGTCAATGTTGTGGATGTGTTGCTCGACGATGTGGTCGCCGCTGAGCCAGTCCCAGTGGTACCAGTTCCAGCATTGCCACTCGAAATCGCTGAAGCCGGCCACCCATTCGGTCTTCTCGCGGAACCAGATACCGTCACCATTCCAGTAGCATTGGCCCCCCGTGAGTTCACCCATCTCGCCATCGTGGATGCGCTTCATCGTCTCAATGTAACTGGCCTGATGGCGACGCTGCGTGCCAGCGACGACGGAGAGGCGTTTCTCGGTCGCGATTTTCGCGGTGGCGATGACGGAGCGGATGCCGGTGGGATCCACCGCGACGGGCTTCTCGATGAAAATATGTTTATTGGCTGCGACCGCGGCCGCGAAATGACTCGGACGGAAACCGGGCGGAGTCGCGAGGATCACGTAGTTCACATCAGTCGCGAGGAGCTTTTGGTAGGCGTCGAATCCCCAAAAAGTTTTATCGGCTGAAACCTTGAAACGGTCGCGGGCCTTCACGGCCTGGCGCTCGAAAAGATCAGCCACAGCCACGACTTCGACGCCGGGCGAGGAATCGAGGGCGTTTTTCGCCGCATCGCTCCCGCGACCACCGCACCCGATAATACCGATGCGGATTGTGTCGGAGCCGGCGACCGCGCCGAGCGCCCGAGGCGCGGTGACGGCGGCGAGCGCGGCTGCGCCAGCGGTGAGAGAGGAGAGACGCACGAAATCGCGGCGGGAGAGATCAGATGAGTTCGGGGTATTCATAGGGGTAAATCTAGAGATAAAAAAACTGCGGGGTTAAAAACGCGATCGAGTAGAGTAACGACGCGGTGGATCACTGCAATTTATGGCGGATTTTCCTGATTAAATGCAATCACGCGCAGAGGTCGTCTTGGGCTTTTCCGGCTAATCACGGGCGCGCCGCCCACTGAAAATACATTTAGGCTCCTCAAAATTTCGCGATTTTCCCTTCCGCCCCGCGCCTCCGCCCCATAACTTCACGGTCCACTATGCCCAAACCCACGTATCGTTTTTGCGCCGGCCCCTGGAATTTTAGCGAAGGCCGCGATCCCTACGGCCCCGAAACCCGCGCCACCCAGTCCTTCGATTGGAAACTTAGCGCGCTGAAGAAACTCGGTTTCGACGCGATGATGTTTCACGACGACGACGCCGTACCCAACATCGACACGAAGTCCGCCGCTCAAGTCCTCAAAGAAGCCAAAGAGCTTAAGAAACGTCTCAATGGCGAAGGGATCGTCGCCGAAATGGTCGCGCCGCGCCTCTGGTTCGCACCGCAGACTATCGACGGCGGCTATACCTCCAACCGCAAAGCCGACCGTCAGTACGCCATCGACCGCTCGAAGCAGACGCTCGACATCGCCCGCGTGCTCGGGACCGACCTCATCGTCCTCTGGCTGGCGCGCGAAGGGACCTATGTGCGCGAATCCAAATCCGGCGCCCGCTCGACCGAACTCCTCGTGACCGCTCTCGACGCGATGCTCGCCCACGACAAAAAAGCCCGTCTCTGCATCGAGCCGAAACCCAACGAGCCGATGGATCACGCCTACATTCCCACGATCGGCCACGCCCTCGCCATCGCTCAACTCACGCGCGATCCGAAACGCATCGGCTGTCTCATCGAAAGCGCCCACTCGATTCTCGCCGGCCTCGATCCCGCCGATGAAATCGATTTTGCTATGGCCTTCGGCAAACTCTGGTCGCTCCACCTCAACGATCAAAACGGCCTCAAGTTCGACCAAGACAAACCCTTCGGCTCCGCCAATCTTCGCGTCGCCTTCAACCAGGTCCGCGCCCTTGAGCGCAACGGCTACGGCAGCCGAGGCGAATACGTCGCCTTCGATGTTCACCCTTTCCGCACCACCCGCGAGGAGCACTACCTCAAGCATCTCGATAATTCACGGAAAACATTTCTCCGCCTCGTCGAGAAAGCCCGTTCGTATCCCACGAAACAGGCCGACGCGCTTATCGCCGATCGCAATTACCAAGACCTCGATCAGCTCGTGATCGAGCACCTGCTCGGCCGTTAAACGCCGCGCGAAACTTCCGCCGCTTCGACGATGAGAGCACATATGTCATCGTCGAAGTGCGAATCTCCGGTGAACGCGACCACATCGTTGACCATGCCATCCAGCAAGGTCGCGCCGGCCACGCCGCGTTGCCGCGCGAGAAACGCACTCAATCGCTCGGCGCCGTAAATCACGCCTTCGCGATTAGCCGCCTCAAACAATCCGTCGGTGTAACCAAGAAACACATCGCCCGGCCCAAACGGGCTCTGGCGATCCGTGTATACAAAACCTTCCATCAAGCCCGCCGCCGGCTCGGGATCCGCCAAGGAGAGCGATTCCACGACGCCGGAATCCGCGCGTAAAATCAACGGCGCCGGATGACCCGCATTGCCATAGGTGAGTGTGCGCTCAGCGGTATCGATGATGGCATAACACGCCGTCGCGAAGACGGGCTGCCCCGTCTGCAACACGATCGGCATAAGCGCGCGGTTGATTTCCACCAAGACTTCCGCGGCGGTTTTGGCCTGCGGCGCAACTTCGCCCACGACGCCACGAATGAGTGCCGTCAACAATCCCGCGCGCACGCCGTGGCCCATCACATCGCACACCAACACGCCGCAACGCGTGTCGGACAACTGCACGATATTGAAAAAATCCCCCCCGAGCGTCGAAGCCGGCACGTACCGATGCGCAAATCGCAAGGCGCTCCGCGCCGCCGTCGCATGTACCGGAAACACCGGATAATTCGCCGAGAAAAACACTTCCTGCACTTGGCGCGCCATGCGCACATCAGCTTCCATTTCCTCGGTGCGGTGGCGCAACTCTTCTTCCATGCGCTTGCGCTCGGTGATGTCGTGGCTGATACCCACGAGGCCGATCACTTTGTCGCGCAGACCCAGAAAAGGCACCTTATTAGTGAGCGACCAACGCACGTGATCTTCGGCGCCGAAATCCGATTTCTCCTGATTTAAAATCGGCACACCCGTCTCCAACACGCTGTGGTCGTCGTCCATCGCCTGCCGGCCGCGTTCGCCGGGGAAAAAATCCAACGTCGTGCGGCCACGTGCTTCTTCCTGATGCTCGACGCCGAGGGCGCGCAAATGGGCCTTGTTGTTAATGAGGTAACGCGACGCGGCGTCTTTAACAAAAATACGACTGGGCAGGTGATCGATGATCGTGCGGAGGAGATTGCGCTCCTCGAGGAGTTTATCCTCGGCCAATTTTGCGGCGGTGACATTGCGCGTGACGCCGAAGGTACCGATGATGCGGCCGTTGCCGTCGCGCCATGGCATCTTAGTGGTAGAGCCCCACGCTTCCACGCC
>RGAX01000205.1 GCA_009919985.1 Opitutaceae bacterium | reverse complement strand
CACGCGCAGTCCTCCAAAGACTCCAAGCACGCCGTCTCCAAGACGTCCCGCTCCCAAGTATTCAAGACTTCAATACGCTGGTTGCTGCGGGTGGACGTGACGGGCCCGAGCATGATCTCGGTGACGGGCCCCAGTGCAGCCGAGCCCTCGACGCCGCTGTCATGCGTGTAGTCGAAGTCCACTACAACCTCGATGTCCCCGTCTTTGCGCACGACGTTGCCCGTGCCTTTGGCGGCGAGGGCTTGGGCCTGTTGGGTGAAGTTGTCCCAGCTGTCGTTGGCGTGGGCGCCCTCGTTCCAGACGATCTTGAGTTGGCGTCGTGCAGAGAGCGCGGCCCAAGTGGAATCGGCGAGAATGGCCACGCCGGGCATGAGTCCGCGTAGGTCACTCGTGCCTTCGATGATGAACGCATCTTTCACGCCCGGGAGGGTTTTGATGCGCTCGAGATTGGCGGAGACAACCTTGCCGCCGAAGACGGGGCATTTTTCAAACACGGCGTAGGCCATGCCTGGCAGTTTGAAATCCAGGCCGAAGAGGTTTTGGCCGGTGACGATTTTTTGGTTGTCCACGCCGCTGATGCGGCGGCCGAGTAACTTGAAATCCTTCGCGTCTTTAAGGACGGCTTTCTTGGCGTCAGGGACGGGTAGGGTCGCAGCTTTGGCGACGAGGTCGCGGTAGGCGAGGGAGCGTTTGCTGGCGTAGTGGTGAACAACTGCGGCTTCAGCCACGCACTCACTGGCGGGGACGCCCCAAGTCTGAGCTGCAGCTTCGACGAGCATGATACGGGCGGTGGAGCCGAGTTGGCGAAGGAGCGTGTAAAACGTGGGGGTCGATGTGCTTCCACCGGCTGCCTGGCTCCCATAGATGGCGTTGAGGTCGGCCATTTGGACGGTGACGGATTGCCAGGGTGCTTCGAGATCCTCGGCGAGGAGCATCGGGAGCGAGGTTTTTACCCCTTGGCCAGAGTCGGGGCGCGGGGCAATGAGGGTAATCGAACCGTCGAGGCCGAGGCTGATGAAGGCGTTGGGCGTGAAGTCGCCGGCGGGCGCGCTTTTGGCAATCTCAGCGGCCTGAATATCGCCGGAGGTTTTTAAAAATGATCCGAGGATGAGACCACCACTGGCGACGGACGTGAGGCGCAAGAAATCGCGCCGGTCGAGCGCGGGCATGGTGGGCGGCGTAGGGGCTTCGTAAGGATTCATTTGGCGGCCTCCTTTGAGTTGCTGACGTTGGAGAGTTCGGCGGCGCGATGAATACCGGCACGGATGCGTAAGTAGGTGCCGCAGCGGCAGAGGTTGCCGGCCATAGCGTTGTCGATGTCTTCGTCGGTGGGCTTAGGATTTTCCGCGAGTAGGGCTGATGCGGTCATGAGTTGGCCGGCTTGGCAGTAGCCGCATTGGGCGACGTCCAGCTCGCACCAAGCTTTTTGAAGGGGATGGGTGCCGTCGGCAGAGAGGCCCTCGATGGTGACGATGGACTTGCGACCGACGCCGGAGACCGGGGTCATGCAAGCTTGGACGGGTTGACCGCCGATATGAACGGTGCAGGCGCGGCACTGGCCGATGCCGCAACCGAATTTGGTGCCAACGAGGTCGAGGTGATCGCGGAGCACCCACAAAAGTGGGGTCTCGGGAGCCACGTCCACGGTACGGGACTGGCCGTTAACTTGCAGGGTGAACTTAGCCATGGTAGTGAATAAGTGGTATGGGGCGGGGGTGAGAAAGACGGATCACGAAGATGGACGTCACAATCAAGTTGTCGGCCGCGTTGAGCGGCGAGCAACCCAGTCGATGACAGCGTTGGGATCGGACTCGAAACGCCAAACGAGGTTAAGGAATTCGTGGGGGAGAATTTGGTGCTGTTTAAAAAACGCGCGATCTCCTCCGCACCCGTACATCAGTGCCGGAGGAAGTTCGCCGCGGAGTTTGGCGAGGGCCTTGGGCAGGAGGCGTGGTAGCCAGGAAATTTCGCGCACAGCATCGGACTTGGCGGGCAGAGTCTCAGGATCGAGGGTGGCCTTGGAGGGACGTGAATTTTGCGCGTTGTGGAAATAATCGCGCCGAACGAGCTCAATGGCGTGGGCTTGATCGTAACTCGGTTCGCCGTAGCCCGAGAGGTCGTCGACGTAATCGTAGAGGTGCTGCGCGTTGATACCGTTGGCCGTGAGGAACGCCGTATCTGCTGGCGACAGTAGTGTGGCGGGAGTGGCGTTGCCTTGGGCAAAACGGTTGGTGGCGCGATCGTAAACAGCGCGGAATCCGGCGGAGAATTCGTAATGATTCATGATGGGCGCAAAAGAGATAACGGACGAATCAGATCTCGCTTGGCAAGTCCTCGCGGTGAAAAAACCAAGCTATGCTGTGAGTAGTAAAAATTAATCGGCTGGGCGGAAGTCGATCAGGCGCTTAAATCGATCCACTTGATGTACGATGACATCGAGGCGTGTGTTTAGCGTGTAGCGCTTCTTTGAGCGCCGACCGCTTAGTGTATGGCTCGATTCATCGAAGGAATAAAAATCTTCGCCCAGGGCTTCCACTGAGATGAATCCAAAGGTCATCGATTCGACCAGTTCGACGAAAAAGCCGTTACGACGGACGTCGGTAATGACAGCGGCGAAACGGGTGCGAGGTTTGCGGTCGAGTTCGCGCTCGAAAAACTCGAGAATCTTGATCTTTACGCTTTCTCGCTCGGCAAGCTGGGAGTTTTGCTCGGTGAGGCTAATATGTTCAGCAAGGCGTTCCATGCCAGCGGCGCTGTGCATGGTGTCGCCGCCGGGTTGCGGGGCGTAGCCTTCGTGTTGGACGAGGTAGTGCTGAAGTACGCGATGGACGATCAAGTCGGCGTAGCGCCGGATCGGGGAGGTGAAGTGAGTGTAATCTTTTTTATGCAGCCCGTAGTGACCGTCGGAGGTGTGGCGATAGACGGCTTTTTGGAGGCTGCGAAGGAGTTGGGTTCGCAAGGTATAACCCTGCGGATGATCGGCCAGAATCTTGAGAAGCCGTGTGACTTCTTTGCGGTGAGAAAGATCGCCGACTTGGATTTTGAAAGTCTCGAGGAGTAGGCGGAATTCGCCGAGGCGCTCGGCGTCGGGGTCGTCGTGGGCGCGGTAAAGCGAAGGTAGTTTTTGTGTGCGCGTGAGGTGGGCGACGGCTTCGTTGGCGGCGAGCATGAACTCTTCGATGAGTTGATGGCTTTCGTCGTGCTCGATTTTTTCTAGGCGCTCGGAGTAACCGTCTTTGTCGACGAAGATTTTCGTCTCGGGCATGTCGAGATCGAGGCTGCCGTGGGCCATGCGATCAGCGCGGAGCTGGGCGGCAATTTTCCACAGTGCGCGAATCCAAGTTTGCAGGTCTTTCAGCTCGGTGTCGGTGAGATCGCGAAGGGCGCGCCCTGTGGAGCCGGTCTGGTGTTTTGGCGGAAGTGGGAGATCGCGGATTTTTTGAAGATCGTCGGTAAATAGGAAGGCGTAGGCTTGTTTATAAGTCAGGCGCTTGCGGGAACGGATGATAGTATTGGCGTAAGTGGCGGGCTTAGGTTTGCCGTTTTTAGTGAACGTGAGAAATACCGCTTTGCAGAGGCGGTCCTGGGCTTCGACCAGTGAACAGAGTCCGTTGGAAAGTTTTTCCGGCAGCATCGGAATGACAGTGCCGACAAGGTAGGTGGAGTTGCCGCGCGCTTGTGCTTCCCGATCTAGCGCGGTGCTTGGGCGGACGTAGCTGGAAACGTCAGCGATGTGGATGCCGATGCGAGTGTCGCCATCAGGGGTGATTTCGTATGAGAGCGCGTCGTCAAAATCTTTGGCGTCGTCGGGATCGATTGTGAATACAGGAATCTCGCGATAATCGATTCGACCGGCGGCGTCTTTGGCGGGGACGCGGTCGGGCAGGGCCGCCGCTTCGCGCTCGACGTCGGCAGGGAAACTGGTGGCGAGATTGAATTTTTCGTAGATACCGAGAAGTTCCGCGCGGGGTTCGTGGGTGCGACCGAGGCGCGTGGTGATCGTGCCGGTGAGTTGTTTGCGGCGGTCCGTCCAGACGTCGAGTTTTACGACGATTTTGTCGCCAACAGAGACTTCGACGGCGGATGGTTGAACGATGATAGACTGGATGAAGCGTGGATCGTCTGGGGTGACGATGAGGGAGCGACCTGACCGGATGACGTTGCCAACAACCGAGAGTTTATCACGCGTGATGATGCGAGTGACGCGGCCGACGGTTTCTCCAGGGCGACGGCCGGTGGCACCGGGATAAGCGCGGACGGCGACGGTATCACCGGGAAGTGCCACGCCCGTGTCGTCTGGCGAAATTTGCATTGCCGGCGTGTCAGGGCCGGTTGGAGCGTTGGCGAGAACGACAAAGGCGGATCCGCCAGCACGAAACTGGATGCGTCCGTAAAGTTCGCGTGGATCGATTACGGGTGCTGGTGAGGATTTGCCTTGCGGGCGCGTGACGGCCGTGGGTTCCACGGAAAATTTAGATTTTCCTTTCGCTGGGCGAGGGGTAGATGCGATAGGCTTAGCGGTGAAGACCTCGGTGGGCGCAATCGGGGTGAAGCCACCTCGGGGCGTCGGTTGGAAAATTGGGCGGGCTTCGACTTTTTGATTTTGAACGTGCGCTTTGAAGCGCTCCTTTAGGTCGGGTTTGGGCTTTCCCATCGGACGAGAGTTGAGTTCAACGCGACCGCCTTCGCCTAGTCGGATCTCACGAGTTTTTACCAGCTGGCGAATTTCGCTAGCGAGTGCGGCGCTGTGCTTCTTATTGAGGCCGAGCAAGCGGCCTAAAATAAAATTATTAGCAGGGCGGTAATCGGACTCGCTAAGTTTGGCGAGGAGGCGTTCGCGGAGGGTCATTTTAAGAGTGGTTGGCGCTGAGCGCGTTCCAAGTTTTCTGATTGGCGTAGGAAACCCGCCTGTGTAGGTTG
>RGAX01000204.1 GCA_009919985.1 Opitutaceae bacterium | reverse complement strand
TGTTCCAAACATCATGCTGCGTGAGCCAGCCTTTGCGCGCGACGTTGATTCCTGCGCGCACATGAGTGAGGCCTTCCGTATCGTGGGCGTCTGGATTGATCACGCAGCGCAATCCCCGCTCGGCTGCTTTTCGCCAGAACCGCCAATCCATATCGAGGCGCCACGGGCTCGCATTTAGCTCGATAGCTACACCCTGGGCGATCGCGGCATCGATGATCTTCTCTGCGTCAATCGCGTAGCCTTCACGCCGCAACAACAACCGCCCCGTCAAATGACCCAGCATCGTGACGTAAGGCGCTTCCAGTGCACGAATGATGCGTGCCGTCATCGTCGCTTTGTCCTGGGTGAAGGCGTTATGCACCGAGACTACCACGTAGTCGAGTTGAGCTAACATCTCCGCGTCAAAGTCGAGGCTACCATCCGGCAAAATATCACACTCTGTGCCCGAGAACACATGGGTCTTAAAACGCCGCGAACGATTCAGCGCACCGATCTCTTCGATTTGTTTCACCAATCGCTCCTCCGTCAAACCCCGCGCCTGGACACTCGCCTTCGAATGATCCGCGATGCCGAGATATTCCCAGCCGAGCGCCTCCGCGGCCTCCGTCATCTCTATAAGTGTACTGCGCCCATCGGAAGCCGTCGTGTGATTGTGAAAGGCTCCGCGCAGATCGCTCGCTTCCACTAATCGCGGTAACCCGACCGAATTATTAGCCGTCTCAGTCTTAGCCTTGGACTTAGTGTTAGCATGAATTTCAGCCGCCTCGATCTCCCCGAGGCCTTCGCGCAATTCCGGCGGTATAAACGCCAGCCCGAGCGCCGCAAATAAATCCGACTCTGTCTGCGCCCGCGTGCGTAGACTTAAATCTTCGGCCTTAGCTTTCGCGGTCCCCGCACCTTCCGCCGGCACCAAGCCCCACTCGCTCAGACTCAGCCCGCGAGCTAGAGCCCGTTGGCGCAGCTGCACGTTGTGGTCCTTCGAACCCGTGAAATGATGCAGCGCGAAAACAAACTGATCCTCCGGAACGATTCGCAAATCCGCCTGCAAGCCGCTCTCGAAGCGCACACTCGCCTTCGTTTCCCCTTTTGCCGTCACCTCTTTCACCCCGGACATCGTCGTAAACCACTCGACCACGGGAGCGACGTCCTGCGCCGCCACGATGAAATCTAGGTCGCCCACCGTCTCGAGCCCACGGCGCAAACTTCCCGCCGCCTCCGCCCGTTTCACCGCCGGTAAGGCCCGCAATCCCGCCACGATCGGTTCTGCCTGCGCCCGTGCGTCCCACCACAAATGACGCCGACCATAAGCCTCTCGGTTTTTGATTCCGGCCAAGATTTTTTCCTGTGTTTTTTCGCCGAACCCATCGAGCTCGGCCACGAGACCTTTACCGCAGGCCTCGCTCAACGCTGCGATCGAGGCGACACCGAGTTTATCATGGAGCGCCTTGATCTTCTTCGGCCCGAGCCCGGGTATTTCCAACATCTCCACCAAACCCGGCTCCACCGAGGTCTTCAACTTATCGAAAAAATCCAAACGTCCCGTCGTGTGCAACTCCGTCACTTTCTGCACGAGTGCCTCACCAAATCCTTTCACGGTACCGAGTTTGTCTTCCTGAATCAACCGCACCAACTCCGCCTCCTCGATCGCCTCGAGGGCCCGAGCGCCGCTTTGATACGCGCGAATTTTAAAAGGATTCTCGCCCTTTAGCTCCAACAGCACCGCGATCTCCAGCAACACGTCGGCGATCTCGTTTTTATTCATGCCGCACAATTAAATCGAAATTCCCAAATCCCAAACCGAAAATCGACCCATGCCATTTAGCTACGCCCGCACGATCCACTTTCCTGACACCGACGCCGCCGGCGTGGTCTTTTTCGCCAACTACCTCGCCATCGCCCACGAGGCCTACGAAGAAGCGCTCGCCGCCAACGGCATCAACCTTCGCACGTTCTTCGCTGACACTGGCACGGTCGTCCCCATCGCCAAATGCGAAGCCGAATACCTCCGTCCCCTTGTCTGCGGCGACAAACTCCGGGTTACAGTCTCCCCCACTCTGCTCACGGCTCACTCCTTCGAGCTGCGTTATGAACTTTTCCGCCTCGGCCCACCCGAGAAACTTGCCGCCCGCCTCCGGACCGAACACGTTTGCATCGCCTCCGCCTCGCGCGAACGCCACCCGTTTCCACCCGCCCTCGCTGCGTGGATTCAAGGCGCTTGATCGCGCGCTTCCTCCGCGTGCGCCCAACCACTCCGCGCACCGCACCCTAGAACAAAGCCAGGCTTGATCTTCGATTCAATACCACTCAAATGAGTGGCACTCAATCGAACGTACCCATGCTCACCGAACGCCAAGACCAGATTCTCGACTTCGTAAAAACCCACCAGCGAACGCACGGCGTCCCTCCTTCCACGCGCCAGATCGGTCGCCAGCTAGACTCCAGCCAAGCCACCGTTATGGGTCATCTGCGCGCCCTCGCCAAAAAAAGCCAGCTCGAGAAACTCGCTGACGGTAAATGGGGCCTCAGAGCCGCCGGAGTCCAAACCCACCTCTTCGAAGCCTCCATCTACGGCTCCATCCCCGCCGGCTTGCCCGCCATGCAAGAGCAAACACCCGACGAAACCATTACCGTGGATCCTTCCCTCTTCGGTGTCCGCCGCGCCCGCCCCGATCACTTTTGGTTTCTACGCGTCCGCGGCGATTCCATGATCGACGCCCACATCCTCGACGGCGACCTCGTCGCCCTCGAACGCCGCGAACCCCGCCCCGGCGACATCATCGCCGCCTTGGTCGACGAAACCGAAACCACCCTCAAGCGCCTCGTGCACGTTGGCGGCCGTCTCATCCTGCGGGCTGCCAACGCCCGCTACGCCGACATTATCCCCACCCGCGGCCTCGAATCCCAAGGCGTCGTCGTCGGCCTGATCCGCCGAGGCGCCGCCTGAGCGCACCCCTTATTTTAACGCCCAGGCTTTCAGCAGCGCGCGATTGATTTTTCCCTGCGCCGCGCGCGGCCAATCCACCACCGCGAGAAAGCGTTTCGGCTTCATCGCCCCGCGCACACCCGCCACGGCCCGCACCAGATCCGGTGCCCGCCCTCCCGCCGGATAACACGCCACGACGATTTCGCCCCACTCCGCGTCGGGCACACCGATCACCGCGACATCGGAAAATTCTCCGCTCGCCCGGAGCGCCGCCTCAACTTCTTGCGGCTGCACTTTTTTTCCGCCCGTGATAATCACCGCATCGCGCCGCCCTAAAATCGCCAAATGCCCACGCTCATCCCAGCGCCCGAGGTCTTCGGTCCAAAAAATTTCCTCCGCTCGTTCGCTCAAACCGTAGCCAAGAAAAACTGATTCACCTGCGATGCCGATGCGCCCGTTCTCATCCAGCGTGATCCTCGCATGAGGCAACACCCCGCCACAACTGCGCGCGCCCGCCAAAAAATCCTCCGGTCGCAACGCCGCCACCATCGCCGCCGTCTCGGTCATCCCGTAACTCAACGAAAGTCGCAACCCCGCCCGGGCTGCCGAGTCGGCCAACTCCGGCCACACTGGCCCTCCGCCGATAAAAATCACCTTGAAATCACGCAACCACGCCACCGCTTCCGGCGAAACCAGCAAACGCTGCACTTGTGTCGGCACGAGCGAAAGCACCCAGTCACCCAGCGCAGGATCGAGCTCCGGTCGTTCTCCCGCCTCAAGTCGTTTCCACGACCACGCCACGTGCCGACCACCCGTTTCCGCGCAACGCACCCGCGCCATCAACCCGCTCACGTGATAGGCCGGCAACACATCCACGGCGTTCACGCGAGTGAACCCAAAGTGAGCGCAAAACCCCCGCACCGCCGCCGTCAACGTGCGTTCATCGTGTCGCGCCCAACGGCGTTCACCACTCGTCCCGCCCGTTGCCACGCGCAGCCAACCGCGCCCCTCAGCCTCGGGTACATCATCGGCCGCGGACCATAAATTTCCCGCCGTGCCTTCGCTCGGCGGCGCTAGACTGGGATCACCGAGATAAAAAAGCTCGCCGTGCTCAATCGCGCCACCGCTTGCCCGCAGAAGTGCTTTTAGTGAATCGCGTTCCATACGGCCTCCGTATCGATCCGCGCCACATCCGCCGGCCGGATAAACGGCGCCACATATGGCCCGTCGCACCGTGTATCTTGAAATAACGGCCACACGCCAAAACCCAAGGCGCGCGGCTCGCCCGGCCAAGCCATCGCCCACTGAAGCGCCGCCTTCGCGCCCACCGACGTCTCCAGCGCGGAGGAAAACACGACCTGCGCCTGCGCTTTCTCTAGCTGCGCCAACGCGCCTGCGACATCACTCAAAAGACTCGTCTTCAAGACCCAGACGCCGCGCCAGCCTTCGCCGATCCAGCGCTCAATGTCCGCGCCACTCGCCAACGATTCATCCAGCGCAATCGGCGTCGGCCAATCTTCCGCCAAACCCCGCAACAGATCGTCCGCCCCGCGCGCGTCGGCCCCTACGGGTTGTTCGACAAATTCTACGGGCCGCTCGGCGCAACGCTCCAACCAACGCTCCGCCTTGCGCCGGTCCCAAGCCCCGTTTGCATCAAGCCGCAGCTGAGCGCCACTCGGCAGCGCGGCGCACACGTCATCGAAAAGCCCGAGTTCATCCGCGAGATCGCCGACGCCGACCTTCCACTTAAAAACGCGAAATCCCGCCTCCGCCTTAGGCCTAATGGCTTCGAGTACCCCGCGTCCCGCCGGCAACAGTGCCGCGACGCCGCGAGCCTCGTTTCGTCCTTCAATGGGTCCCGTCCACGCCGCTTGCGCCGCGGCCAACGCGTTGCGCAGGCACACGAGGTTCATCGGCACATCCACCAAGCGCTCCGAGTCGATCCACTCGCCGAGTATTTCCGCTGCAGCCTCCGCCGCTGCCACGGTCTCCGTCCCA
>RGAX01000203.1 GCA_009919985.1 Opitutaceae bacterium | reverse complement strand
CCGTCGCCCGACGGCGGCGCCTTGGGTTCGGCTTTACGTGTGCATGCGGTCCAGCAAAAGCCCGCCAGCAGAAAGACAACGACGCAGCCGAACCCGCGTTCGGTGAATGCGGCGTGGTTTGACGGTGGGGCCATGGGAGCGGTGCGGAGCAGGTACCGACGCGTTCTGGCTGGCGGGACGCGTCGTTTACTCCTTGGGGATTTGGTTGTCGGTTTTCAGAACGAGTACTGGTACTTTAGATTTTACCCATACCTCGGCTTCTTTAAAAAACTTAGCTGGAACGTTTTCGAGCGCTTCACCGACCGTTTTGGCTGGATAAAGGCGTCCTTTTTTGGAGGCGTTGTAATCGTAGGCTCCGCGGAAGATGCGGTCTTGGGTGGTGGCGACACTTTCGTCTTCCGGAATCTGAAGTACCCAGGCGACGAAATCATGCTTGGGGAGGCGGTTGTCGGGATCGCTGGCGAGCACGACGAATTGTTTCTTAACCGCGGGCGGTTTGTCTCCGTCTGGACCCTCGGGCTGGGCGGCGAGGTTCATTTCCTCGATGACTTGGCGGAGGAGCTTGGGGTCGAGTTGGTTTTTCTTGAGAATCTCGGCTACGAGGTTGACGTCGATTTTCGGCATAGGGAAAGGCTTGAGAGAAACAACTGCATACGATCGCGCCGCAATGTAAAGGTCGGCGGCGTTGCGGAGTTGCCTCGGAGGCGAAGCTCGGGCGTGAATCGGGTCATGAAGAGCGAGGAATTTTTTGATGTGGTGGACGGCAACGACGTCGTGGTCGGCCGGGCCTTGCGGCGTGAAGTTCACGCGCGGGGTCTATTGCACCGAGCGGTGCATGTGTTGGTGTTCAATGCTGCTGGGCAGACGTTTTTGCAGAAACGCTCCATGAGCAAAGATATGTCGCCGGGGTGCTGGGATGCTGCGTGCTCTGGGCATCTCGATAGCGGAGAAGATTACGATACGGCGGCGGCGCGCGAGCTAGGCGAAGAAATCGGCGTGGCAATAGAAGCGGATGAATTGATCCGCTGGCAACGGGTCGAGGCGTGCGCGCGTACGGGCAGGGAATTTCTTTGGGTATACCGTTTGCGGCACGAAGGACCGTTTGTGTTGCACCCGGAGGAAATTGAGCGCGGACAATGGATCGAACCGGCGGCGTTGACGGCTTGGATGACGGAAAAACCAGCGGAATTTACACCGGCGTTTCGCCTGATCTGGGAGCGCGTCGCCTCCGAGGTGACGGCGCGATCCTGAGGGCCGCTGCGCTAGTTGTAAGATGGGCCTAGGCCTGTCACACGTTTGCCGGAGATTTTGCCGGAGCCGTCGCTTTGGCTGAGGGTCTTAATTTCCTCGAATTGTTTTTGGGTGATGAGGCGGCGTGGCACGCGACGCTCGGCTTCGGCGACGAGGCGTTCGCGATCTTCTTCAGATGGCTCGTGCGGAATCCAGGACGTGTTGTGACCTTGGTGGCGCGTCCACTCAATATTGCCCCCGTGGACGTCTACGTGGATCTGATATTTGCCTTCGACAGGATCTCGGTGCCACCAACCAAACGTGATACTCATGTCGGTATTTTTGCGGAAGCAGGCGTTTCCGCGAGAGCAAATTCTGCGATGACGGGTCCGGGCAGAAAATTTCCGGCGCGCGCCACGATGCGGCGCACGGTGAGTTGAGTGGGGTTGAGATCCACGGCGAGGGCGCCAAACGGACGACTCAATGAGCCGGTGTTGATGACGGTGAGGCCAGAGGGCGTCGTCCACACGCCGGGGCGGTGGGTATGGCCGATGAGCATGAAGCGAGCGGCGGGGCGGTGCCTGGCGGCGATCGCTGCGGCGCGGGCCGGTGTCTCTTGCCAAGCGCGGAGGATGCGTAGGGAGCGTTGCGGCGGCCAAATATTGTCGGCGGCGACTTGGAGCGCGTATTTAAACGGGTTGGGCTCGGCTTGGTGGCCTTGAGGCAAACCGAGGCAGGCGGCGCGAGTGATGGTGAGACGCGAGTCGAGCTGGTGACGGCTTTTTTCGTCGAGAGCGGCAAGGTCGCGGTTGATACGAGTGGTGAAATAGTCGGTATCTCGCCCCCATGGTACAACGTCCTCAAAGAGGATGTCGCCATGGGTGACGAAGATATGACCGCCCGCAAGATCGAGTGAGTGATGCGCTGAGATATCAGGATCGTGGTTGCCTGTGAGGTGGGTGACTGTCGGGGCACTACTGGCGAAGTAGGCAGTTGTTTCCGCGCGGATGCGGGCAGTCTGTTGCGGGTGGGAACTGGGACGGGTGTCGAACGTATCGCCGTTAAGGATGAGTTGCTCGACGCCTTCGAGCAGGGGATCTAGCTGCCCGAGTGAGCGGAGACGGCTGGCACGATCGCCGTAGTGAAGGTCTGAAAAAATTCGGATTAGGCCGGGCACGTGGATGTGCTGCGAGGAAAGCGGGTAGCGTGAGGCTCCGGCAATGTTTTACCTTTAGGCGCAACCCGCTTTGTGGGGGAGAGGTGCTGCAATTACCTGGAGCAGCCGGGAAACGCGGGCGGCGACGGTAACGCAGAGCCATTCATGCTGCTGGACGAGAATTTTTCTCAGCTCCCGTGGCTTCTAGTCGCTGGGTTTCTTGTGCGTTTTCTGTGCTGGTGTTGATCTCCTCAGGTTCTTGTTTGCTGGTATGGTTATTGGCTGCGTAAGCAACGTTTCGTGGCTTGCCAGGTTTTGGCGCGGAATCGAGGATTCGGGCATGGCTCTATTCGGTTCTCTCGCTACGGTGCGCTCCCAGCTCGCCACTTCGGAAAATTTCAACACGGCCTTCGCTTATGTCGAAGCGTGTCTGCGCCCCGGTTCGCCGGAACGCGCGTTGCTTGACGGCCTCGCCGTGGAGCAGACGCAACGCGTGGAACTGGCAGGCGGCGTGTTTGCGCTGACGCAAGCGTGCATGTCCCAGCCTGCGGGCGTGCCTTCGGTGCCGAAATGGGAATCGCACAAGGCCTACATCGACGTCCAAGCCGTGATCGTCGGCAATGAAGTGATGGAGGTATCTGATGTCAGCAAACTTAGCGTGAGCGAAGATCTGCGTCCGGCGAAGGACGTTTTGTTTTATCAACCCTCCTCGACGTTTTCCTCGCTGCGCGTAACGGCGGGAGAAGTCGCGGTGTTTTACCCTATCGATGGACATCGTCCGCTTGTGGCGGCCGGCGCGCCGATGTTGGTGCGCAAGGTTGTCGTGAAAGTGCCGGTTACGGCGTGAACTACCGTCACCATTATCACGCGGGGAATTTCGCCGACGTGATGAAGCATGCGCTGCTTGTGCAGCTCGTGCGTGCGCTCCAAAAAAAGGACAAAGGTTTTCTGTGTCTTGATACGCACGCAGGTCGCGGGAGCTATGATCTCGCCGCGGCCGCGACCGGAGACACGCACGCGCGTACGCCCGAGTGGCCTGAAGGGGTGGGCCGGTTATGGACACGCCCCGCGGCTGATCTACCGCCCGGTGTCGCGGAGTACGTGGAACTCGCGCGCGCCTACGATCGGCGAGAAGGCAACGCGACACCCGAACCACGGTTTTACCCCGGATCGCCGCTGCTAGTAAGTTTCATCGCGCGTCCTCAGGAGCGCTTGGTGTTATGCGAACGGCAGCCCGAAGAAGCGGCGGCGCTGAAGGAGCGGTTTCAATTTACGCACGGCGCCCAAGTGCGCGAGACGGACGGGTACGGTGCGGTGCGTGCCCTCTTGCCGCCCCATGAGAAGCGTGCGCTCGTGTTGATCGATCCTCCGTTTGAGGCTCAAGATGAATGGGCGCAAATCGTGGCCGCGGTGAAGGAAGGATTGCGTCGATTGCCGGGCGGAACGTTCGCCATTTGGTATCCTCTGACGGAGCGAGCGAAGGTGGATTTGTTTTTCGCGGAGCTGAGGCGGCTGGAATTGCCGCCGACGTTGGCGGCTGAGCTCGTGGTCAATCCACCGGGAGCCAAGATGGTGGGCTGCGGTCTTGTCGTCGTAAATCCGCCTTGGAAATTTGACGCTGAGGCGGCGGCGACAGTGGAGTTTCTTGCGCCATTACTCGCGCAAGGGCCCGGGGCGCGTGGCGAGGTGCTTTGGCTCGTGCCGGAGCGTTGAGCGAGTTTCTCGGGTATTACCTCGACGCGGCGATCTTCGCGGCGGCGCGGAACGCGAGCGCCATGATCGTGAGAGCGGGATTGAAGCCACCGTTGGTCACGTGGAGGGAGCCATCGCTAATCCAGAGATTATCGTGGCCGTGGACGCGACCAAAGGGATCAGTCACGCCGTCGCGCGGATCGGCTGCGAGTCGTGCGGTGCCGGCTTGGTGTTGCGAAGCGGATAAACGCAGATCCATCGGTGAACTCCAGACGCGTTCGGCGCCGGCGGCGCGCAGCCAATCTTCAGCGCGGGCACGAATGAATTCGGCGGTGCGGAGCGTCTCGGGATGGGTGGTACCGCTTAAGCGCGCGACGGGCAGGCCGAAGTGATCGCGTACGTGTGGGTCGAGCGTGACGCGGGAATTAGGCGAAGGAATTTCTTGCACGGGTCCACGCAGATCAATGCCGCGTAGATAGAGTTCGCGCATGGCTTTTTTATTGGCCAGACCCCAGCGGGGAAGCTCGGGCGGGAGGTGCGAGCGCCAGAAGATGATCGGGAGCTTGACGAAGTCGTTGGCGAGCATGGCGCCGCCGATGATGCCGGGGTTGCCGTGGTTAAATTGTGTGGTGGCGATGCTGACGCCGGGGCCGAGGTTGGGGTTTTCGAAACCGACAGGGAGCAGGCCGGAGACGACTGGATAATAATGACCTTGGAGATGACGGCCGACGTGGTCGCTGTGGTTGCCGAGGCCACGCGGGTGTTGCGCTGAAGCGGAGAGTAGGAGCAACCGCGCCGTTTCGATGGCTCCACCGGCGAGCATGATGGTCGCGGCGTGGGCTGTACTGCGCTCAGTCTGGGTGGAGTCGGG
>RGAX01000202.1 GCA_009919985.1 Opitutaceae bacterium | reverse complement strand
CGAGCTCACCGCCACCCAACTCTTCGATGAAATCGCCGATCCCGCCGAGGCCCACAACCTCTCGGCCGATCCCGCACACAGCGCGACCGTCAAGGAACTCAGCGCGCTGCTCATCCCCATCCGCGCGCAAAAATAAAAAACGCCGGCTTGGATGCGAGGAGCACCCTCGCGGACGAACGTCTTTACTCTTCGCCCGCGCAGGTGAGGCGCGAAACTTACTTCGCGCTGCGTGAATCAATCAGCGCCTGATACATCATGACTTTAAACTTTTGATTCAGGTCGAGGCCGCCCGCCGGCTTCAACTGCGTCATCAGCATCGCCACGATTTTCTCCTTCGGGTCCACGACATACTGCGGGAAATAAGCGCTGCCCCAGCCATAAGCACCCTCGGAACCGAGTTCGCCGAAATACCCGAGGTTATCATTCACCCAGAATCCGAGACCAAACGCGCTGGAGTCGCGCATATATTTTTCGCCCGTGTGGTTCGCGTGCATCAGCTCGACACTTTTCGGCCCGAGCAAGCGCACACCGTCAAGTTCGCCGCCGTTGAGCAACATCTGTAAAAACCGTGCATAATCGCTGGTCGTTGAAAGAACGCCCGCACCGCCAGAGAAACATTTGCGCGGGCCTTGGATGTAATCGGTCTTAGCCGAATTTTCGCGCAAGGTCAGCTCGCCCTTCTCATAGCCATAAACCGGCGCAAGTCGCGCGGCCTTCTCCGGCGGAAGAAAAAATCCGCTGTCTACCATCTTGAGGGGGCCGAAAATCCGCTGCTGGAAAAACTGATCGAGCGGCATACCGGAAGCGACTTCCACCAAGCGCCCGAGCACATCCACGGAGAAACCGTACTGCCACGTTTCTCCGGGTTGGCCGTGGAGCGGCAGCGTCGCAAGGCGATCAACGACGGTCGCGATCGACTCATCCTTGTCGGCAAAATACCAACCGTAAACTTTCGCCTGTTTGTACAGATCGACCGCCAGCCCGTCGCCGTAGGTCAACCCAGCAGTGTGCGTGAGCAGATCGCGGATCTGGATCGGGCGCTTCGCCGGCACGAGGACGAATTTCACATCGGGCGGCGAACCGGCCGGCGGCGCCACAGCCACGGAGGATTTTGAAAAAGCCGGGATAAATTTCGATACCGGATCGTGCAGCATGAATTTACCTTCTTCGTAGAGCATCATGATCGCCGTCGTCGTGAGCGCCTTGCTCATCGAGGCGATGCGGAAAATCGCATCCGTCGGCATCGTCTTGCCGGTCTCGATTTCCTGCAGGCCGTAGCCGCGGAAATGCACGGGCTTCCCATCGCGCGCGATGTAGACGACTGCGCCCGCCATGTGCTTTTGGTCAATCTGCGCCTGCACCACAGCATCCAGCCGCTGCAAGCGCTCGGACGAAAATCCCGCGGCCTCGGGCGTTCCCGCCGCGGCCGCCGCGTGCATCGCGGGTACCGACCCCAGCGCCACGCCCGCAAGCAGCAGCGCACATTTCCACCCGCCCGACAGGATTCGATTCTGGGGTAACTTCATAAGTCAGCCAGCAAGCCCCGCTCTTCCTCGCCCCTCAATCGTAAATCCACGCGACCGCCCCAATCCATGCGACCGCCGCTTCTCTTAGGCCGCGCCTCTCACCCGTCGCGTTACGGGGTCTCGTCTGCGTTCGCCTCGCCCTGCGCCTCGAGCCGCGCCTTCCGGGCCACGTGCGGCGCGCCGCGTCGCGGCTTGATCAACCGCCGCAGAAAATCAGGCAACGCCGTCTTGATCGGCGACGTGTCGAGGTACTCCGCCGCCGGCCATTTCCGGCCCCGCGCCAACAAGCTCGCATACACGTGAAGCTCAAAATGCAGCCGCAATTGCGCCTCCGCCTCACTCTGCCCGAGCGCCGCCAAGATCGCCAGCAACGCCTCCACCGTGGAAAATTTTCCGTCCCCTTGTTGTTCGCGCAGCCAGTACCGGCTCTTGCCCGACATCGGCACACTCACGCGCCGGCCCCACGGTTCCACCGCGCGCACCATCTCCGCCGCCTCGCCCCAACTCCCATCGAGCAGCAACACCTGCACGTCTCCTACCGGCGGCAGCGTCATCCGATCCAGCGGCTCGCCCAAAGGATGCAAGATCCACAATTCCCGCCCCGGCCGCACAAGCTCCACCCGTTCGCGCGGTTTCTCGCGTTGATACAGGTGCGTCCGAGACCCGCTCACAACGCGTTCGATCAACTTTCCAGTGCTACTCGGGCGCCACTGTTCGCGGTGGTGCATCAACACATCAACCCCGAGAGCGCTCTCGACTGGCCCGAGCCCAGCGCACACGCACCAACGCGGCGGGAGCTGACAACGCTCACACCGCACCGTACCTGCAAGTACCACACTGCGCGCCATAGCCATTCATCGGGCCGCACCGCGCCCACCGCGTCAATCCCCGCCCACCGATTGACATGCGCGCCACGCACCGTGTCGAATTAACCGTCGGTCGTTCGCTCTACTCTTAACCCAAAAGTATCACTCCATGAAAAAAATCGCCTCGCTCGTCCTCGCCTTCGCCGCGCTCGTCGTCGGCTCGCTTCCCCTCGCCGCCCAACAAAAACGCACCAGCCCGCACGAGAGCATTTACACGCGTTACGGCACGCGCCCCAACGTCACCCTCGTCTCCATCACCTACGGTCGGCCGTTTTCCAAAGACCCCAAGACCGGCGAACTGCGCAAAATCTGGGGCGGCCTCGTCGCCTGGGGCAAAGCCGATCGCCTCGGCGCCGACGAAGCCACCTTACTGCTCACGCAAAAAGCCCTCGTTTTTGGCGAAACCGCCGTTCCGGCCGGCGCCTACACGCTTTATCTCGTCCCCTCCGAGACCGGCGCCACCCAACTCGCGATCAGCACCAACATCGGCAAATGGGGCGTCCCCGTGGACGAGAAAAACGACCTCGCCCGCGTGCCTCTGACTAAAGGCACCCTCGAAACCTCTGTCGACCAACTCACGCTCGCTCTCGACAAAAACCCCGACGATACCGGCACCCTCAAAATCATGTGGGAAAAAACCGTCTACTCCGTCGGCTTCAGCGTGAAGAAGTAATCCAACCCAGTCGCCACCTCGCGCGACTCTTTCTAGTGCATCACAAGGTTAGTGACGTAAATCGACACTAACTTCGTCATTCAAATTGCGCTATGCAATGTGACAGGCGAAAAAAGCGCGCCAAGTTACCACGACAATATCAACCGTCTGGTTGGGGTAAAACTTTATTTTTTAGGACATTCGACGGCTTCATGTTAAGGGCTATGCCTAATCTTTAATAAGGTTTGCCCACATGTCCTGAAGTGGAGGTTAGAGAGTAGGTTCACCTGCAGTATTCGAAGAAAATCGGCGACGAAAATCCAGGCCCCACACAGGTCAAAAATGTAGCCTGGTTATGCCAAGCATACCCGGCGGGCCCAAAGGTCCCGCACTACCTTCCGCCTGCCATCGGTTACGCCTTTATGTTTGTCGGGCTGTGCACGTCGGCTGAAAATCAGGTGCCATGATCGACTCAGCCGACCTCCTCGCGCGTTTCCTCCGCTACGTCCAGATCGACACACGCAGCGATGCCTCCAGCCCGACGACGCCGAGCACTCCTGGCCAATGGACGCTCCTGCGCTTACTCGAAACCGAACTTCGCACGCTCGGCGCCAGCGATGTCACACTCACGCCGGCCGGTTTCGTCCTCGCCACGCTTCCCGCCACCGTCGCCCATCCCGTGCCCGCCGTCGCGTGGTGCGCCCACGTCGATACCGCCACCAATCTCCCCGGCGCCGCCCTGCCGCTCGTCCATCGCGCCTACGCCGGCCAACCCATCGTGTTGCCCGATGATCCCTCACAGACGCTCACGCTCGAAAATTCTCCGCGGCTGCGCACCGCGCTCGGCCACGATGTCATCACGGCCAGCGGCAAAACCCTCCTTGGCGCCGACGACAAAGCTGGTGTCGCCGTGATCCTCGCAACCGCGCGCCATCTGTTACTCCATCCCGAAATCCCCCACGGTAAAATCCGCCTCTGTTTAAGTCCCGACGAAGAAATCGCCACCGGCATGAACCACCTCGACCTCGCCCAACTCGGCGCCGAGGCTGCCTACACGCTCGACGGCGAATCGCCCGGCGAGATCGACGACGAGACCTTCAATGCCGACGCCGCCACGCTCGAGATCCACGGCGTCGCATCGCACCCCGGCTGGGCGAAGGACGTCATGGTCAACGCGCTTCGCCTCGCTGCGCGCTGGCTCGCCGCCCTCCCCACCGAACTCTCGCCCGAGCGCACTACGGGCCGCGCGGGTTTCATTCATCCGGTCGAAGTCACCGGTACCGCCGAACTCGCCACGGTGCGCCTCATCCTCCGCGACTTCGAACTCCCCGGCCTCGCCGCCCATCGCGCCCTCATTGAAAAACTCACCGCCGAGCTCCGCGACGCCGAACCCCGCGCGCGCTTCGTCCTCACGTTTATCAAGCAATACCGCAACCTGCGCTACGGCCTCGAAAAAGATCCGCGTCCCCTCGCCCACGCCCGCACCGCCCTGCGTCGCGCCGGCCTCACGCCCGTCTCGAATCCAATCCGCGGCGGCACCGATGGCTCCAACCTCACCGCCCGCGGCCTACCCACGCCCAATCTGTTCGTCGGAATGCACGAAGTCCACAGCCCGCGCGAATGGGTCAGCCTCCAAGACATGGAAAAATCGGCCGAAGTCCTCGTCCACCTCGCGCAAGTCTGGGCGGAACGCCCCGCGACCTGAACGGCGATCGCCGCTGGCAGAACGGCGAGCAGGCCGCGGTGGCGACGACGGCGGACCTCGAAGGCTCGATCAAGATCGATCCGAAGATCAAGGATCCCTACACGCACGAAGTCAGCGCGTGGGTTGAGCAGCAGCTGTCGAGCACGATGGGTGTGCGCGCCGGCTTCGTTTACAAGACCGAAGACGATCTGATTGCGCAGAT
>RGAX01000201.1 GCA_009919985.1 Opitutaceae bacterium | reverse complement strand
CGCGCACGTCGCCAAAAGACCGCCGATCCCAGCCAAACCCACCGTGCCCGTCACTACTTGCGCCGCCGGCGCCAATCGAAGCTTAAACAAACCTGCGATTCCAAACACAACCGGAAGCGCACTCAAAACCCCAAAGGGCCCCGTCGCGATGGTTGTGATAAAAGGAAAAAGCCTCACAAACACGGGGGGATTCCAACCGTAGACGCCAAAATTTGATATAATATTTTTCCAGCTAAAAAGAACCTCAGGCTGAAGCGGTCCGGTAAGCTGATAATGCATGCCGAATTCCAAGTATCGACCGAATCGTAGCCAGTTTAAGCCCAACATAATCGAAATCGCTAAGGCCGAGGGTCCAGCAGCTGCTACGACTAAACTCCAACGACGACCCGCATTTCGACGCCAAAGCACAACCAGTGGCCACACCAATACCGCGGACCATAACACATAGTTAGGCCTTGCTGCTATCGCTAAGCCGAGCGCGATCCCCGCAGCCACCGTCCAGCCCAACACCGAGTCGCGGGAGTGCAAAGCTCGAGCAATAAAACACCACAAAAGCGACTGGCAAAAAGCTGCTGCTGCAATAGGGACTCCATAGACACTATTGCTCATAGCCAAAGCAGGCAAATAGGAACCCGAGGCTATGCAAATGAGCGCAAAGAAAGTCAGGATAGCTGAAGACTCGGGAAAGTGTCGCCGACGTAGCGCAAGCAAGAGCCAGCCCATGCATCCTGTCGCCGCCGCTCCAAAAAAAGCACAGGCCAGAGCCTCGCTCGGAAACAAGCCCGACACAAAGCGCAGGGGTGCAAACAAAAGCACCACCGGCGTAAGCCCCCAGTAGAAATAATATTTTCCATGATAGAGACTAAGATCGATCAACCGATACGGTTGATTCAAAGCCCCGTTATAAGGATCAGAAAGCGCCAAAAGCTCCGAGCGCGGTTCAACCTTCAGGTGTAATTGACCAGAAAAAAAAGCATCGGTCACCAGCGCGTAGTAGCCTTCAGGATCGCGGGTCAAGGGCCGGCCCGCAGATGCCTCAAACGCGAGCAGACCAAACACCCCAATCACCGCTAGCATAAACAAACCGAGCGCAAAACCATCGCTGTTTTTCAACAGAAGCGGATCACCTGCGCTTCGATTAGATTGCATCACTTAACGAGAGGAACTCGGTCTGGACATTGCAAGGCGTCAAAATATCACGAAGCATCTGCTTAAGTTGAGTGATAATTTACTGTAACTAAATGGTTTTAGCTCACCTGTAACGTTAGTCGAATGGCTCCCTTCCACCCCACCCTTCGCGACTCGCGCCTGTGTCTGATCGCGGCGTACACCCTGACGTTACTTTGGGGTGTTCTTTACGCCGGTTTCGCCCACGGCGCGCTTTGCGACGAACCCGGACACCTCGGCGTGCTCTACCACTTCGCCGAGCATAAACCAGGTTGGCCCGATCACCTCACCACTCCGCCCGGCTATCACCTCATCGCCCTGGCCCTCGGCGGCGGCCAACCCTCCCTCACGGCGGCCCGCCTCACCAGCACCCTCTTCGCCCTGCTCGGGCTCACGGCCTTTGCCGGCGCGTGGCGACGCCTCCACGCGCAACCCGCCGGCCCCGCCACACTGCTCTTCGCCCTGCTGCCCATTTTCCAGCCGTTCACCGGTCTCGCCTACAACGACGCACCCGCCCTCGCCCTGCTTCTGTGCGCCATCTGGGCCCAACTCGCCGATCGATTATCGACTGCGACGCTTGCCTTCGTCCTCGCCTGCCTCATCCGCCAAACCAATCTCATCTGGATCCCGTTTCTCATTCTGTGGGAAATCCAACGCACGCCGCGGCCGGTCGGCCAAACGCTCGCCCATCACGCCGTCACGATCGCGTTCACCCGCACCCGTGGCTACGTCATCATCTTAGTCGCCGCCGCGGCACTCATCCTTTACGCGGGCCGGCTGACTCCCGGCACCGCCAATCGCAACGACCTGCGCCCCAATCCCGCTGCCTTCACCTTCGCTACCCTTTTATTCGGGGCGCTCGGGCTGCCCGTCTGGTTCGCGCACGTCCGCTCCGCGGGGGCGCGCTGGATCGCGTTCGCTCGCGTTAGCCCAGCTCGCACGGCGGCAGGTTTCATCGCAGGAGCCGCTCTGATCGCCGGTTTTGCCGCCACGTACACCAACCCGCACGAATGGAACCGCGAGCTTTGGTGGGAAGGCGTGCGCTTCACCTTGCTGCGCAATTGGCCACTGATCTATATCGAGAGGATGCCGGTACTTCGCGTCGTCGCGGGATGCGGCGTGATCTTGGCGGTGGCGGCGGGCGCGCAGCTTTGTCGCACGGCCCCGCACGGTCGCATGCTCGCGCTCAGCCTGCTGTTTAGCGCGGCGTTGATCGGTAGTAATTATCTAGTCGATCCGCGCTACTACCTGACGCCGGCGGCGTTTTTGCTCCTCTTGATTTGTCCGGCGCGGCGCGATTTTTTTCTGTTGGGGGGATGGTGGCTCTTGATCGCGTTGGCGCACGATCCCTTCATCCTCGCCGGGCTGTCGTTATGGTGAAATCGAGCGCCGGGCTTGCTCCCTGCGCGGTGACCTGAATCAGTCTTGCTTCGATGACTTCTGCTTCGTCAGCCCCAGTGGACTCCGCCGCGCCCCGCTGGCTCATGCCGCTTGTACTTACCGTCGCCGCAATCGCGTTTCTGCCTGCGCTCACCATGGGGTTTCTGGGTGATGATTTCGTCTATGTGGCCCGTTTTTATTATCTCCCTTTTTCCGCTTGGCCGCCGCTTTTCACGCACGAGTGGTCTGCGGGTATTTGGGGTCAACCGTTGAAAGAACTTAGGCCATTTGCGGCGCTATCGTTTATGGTCGATGCGCGAGTGTGGGGCGGCTGGGCGCCCGGACATCGCTTAACGAATATCGCGCTGCACCTCGTGGCTACAGCGGGGGTCGTCCGCCTCGCTTGGCGCTACTCGGGCGGGCAACGTAATGCCGCGCTGATCGCCGGCTTGGTGTTCGCCGTGCACCCGGCGCATGCTGAGACGGTCGCTTGGATCACGGGTCGAGCGGATCTTTTGGGCACCGCTGCGGCGCTCATGTTTTGGGTGGCCGCCGAGAATTTCTCCAGGCAAGGGGGGCGTCGGCCCTGGATATTAGCCTTATTGGCGCTGGGCATCGGGGTGTTCACCAAGGAGTTTTGCCTCACCGTACCGCTTCTATTGGTCCTTTGCTGGGCGCTGCTCGATCCGAGCGCGGAACGCGCGGTCTGGCAGCGGCGCGCGCAGCTTTTCGGCGGTGCTCTGGGCGTGATCGCGGTCTATGCTTTGGCGCGCTACAGCGCGTTTGGCCGCGATACGGGCAATGGATTTTTTGGCTGGAACGATGCGCCGGCTTGGAATCGCCAAGCGGGCTACTGGGGTTGGATCGTGCCGATTTTACCCTTCACCACCGGTCACGAATGGGCCGCTCCGCCCGCGATGGCCACTCTGCGCACCCTCTGGATTAGCGGGGCCGCTCTGACGCTCACGGCACTCGCGCTGACGATTCGCCAAGGTCACGCCCTAGCCGCACGAGTATTGTTTTTTGGCGGTTTCTGGTGGTTTGCCACCACGGTGGGATTGTTCGTGGTCGTTTATTTTTCACCACGCCATCTCTACTTGCCCTCAGCTGGAATTGCTATCGGGGTGGGACTGGCACTGGGAGCTGGACGCGGGCGGGCGGTGATCGCCAGTGGCCTTCTGCTATGGTGCGCCAGCGCCCATGTGGCTGCGGTGCGGCCCTGGATTGAAGCCGGCGCGCGCTCCCGCGAGGCGATCGCCGCAATCGACCACGATTTAGCCGGGGCTGACGATCATACGCTCGCACTCGTCTCGGTGCCCGAGACCTACGGCCCGATCTGGCTTTGGGCTTGGTCGTGCCCGCAAGCCCTCGGCGCGCCGTTTCTGCGCCATCCGTTGCCAGCCGAGCGCGTATTCGAGCGTCCGATTAATTATTTTAACGGCGACCAATGGGCCAAAGCCCGCCAACCCGCCACGATGCTTCGAGCGGCCAGTTCGGCTGCCGTGTTGCTCGTAGGTCCGGAGGGCACAATCCGCCACCGCCTGGTGCCTGGGCCGGAACTACAGGCGCACGCGGCCGCCTTGCCCTCTGCGGGACTCACCGGCGATAACCTCACGAGGTTTATCGAGTCGTTTTTTGCCCGATGAATCCAGATCGACCCGAGCTCTCCGTCATCATCCCGTTTTACAACGAGGCCCCGAACGTCGCACCGCTTCTATCTGAACTGCGCGAAGCCCTCGAGCCGCTCGGGCTAGTAGTCGAAATATTACTGATTAACGACGGCAGCTCCGACGGCACCGCGGCCGCTCTCGCCGAGGCCGCCGCGGTTTGGCCGGCCATCCGGGTCGAACATTTTCCGCGCAACCGGGGTCAGGCGGCCGCCTTGTGGTGGGGATTTCAAAACGCCCGTGGCACGTGGTTCGCCATGCTCGATGGCGACGGCCAAAATCCTCCAGCGGAATTAGCCCGCCTCTGGCCCGAGCGCCACACCGCTGATATGCTAGCTGGAGCGCGCAGCCAGCGCCGGGATTCTAGGCTACGCCGTGCCATGTCACGCATCGCCAACGCCACCCGAAGGAGCCTGCTGCGCGACGGCGTGAGTGACACCGGGTGTTCCTTAAAGCTTTTCCGCCGGGAGGTCGCAGCCTCGTTTTTTCCGATTCGCACCCTGTACTCGTTTCTGCCGGCCTTTGCCGTGGCAGGTGGCTGGACGGTGCGCGAAATCCCCGTCCAACACCGTGCGCGGCAAGCGGGCGTATCGCATTACGGTCTGCGCGCTATGGCGATTTTGCCGCTGCTGGATTTGCTCGCGCTGATCTGGCTGCGTCGGCGACAGATCCGCCGCTAAGTAGCGCGCGTCTCGGAGTCTGCGTCGATGCATAAAAAAGCCGCGTGAAGCTTCACGCG
>RGAX01000021.1 GCA_009919985.1 Opitutaceae bacterium | reverse complement strand
TGACGACGCTGGCGGGCGGTCTTACGGGACGGCCGGCGAGATCGACGAAGGCGTGGACGCTTTCGCCGGTGGCCAGGAGTTCTTCGCCGCGGAAAATTTCGTAGTTGAGACGGATGCGGATCAGGGGTTTCTCGCGCAGATAGGTAACAATCGTGAGGACGTCGTCATAAAGCGCAGGCCGGGCGTATTTGGCGGAAATCTCTAGGACGGGCAGGCGGTAGCCGTCGCTCTCTAGCTGCCGGTAGGGCAGGCCGAGTTCTTTAAGAAGCTGCGTACGGCCGATTTCAAACCACGGCAGATAATTCGCGTGGTAGACGATGCCCATCATGTCGGTTTCGGCGTAGCGAACGGTGACTTGAGTCCGAGATTGGATCATGAGCGTTCGTCTGGGCGAAAAAGGGCTGCGGCGGATTTTTCCCAACGGTTTTGGCCGGCCCAAACGCGACCGGCGGCGCCTAGGCGTTGGCGGAGAGTGTCGTCGTGGATGAGTTTTTCGAAGGCGGCGGCGAGCTGGGTAGGGTGGTTCGGCGGCACGAGTAGACCGGTGACATTATCTTGAACGGCTTCGGCAACGCCTCCGACTTCATGGGCGACCACGGGCAGGCCGTGGGCGGCGGCTTCGAGGTAGACAAGGCCGAAGCCTTCCACGCTATGACCGTGGTTGATGCTCGTCATGGCGAAGATGTCGGCGCCTTCGTACACAGTGGAGAGTTCGTGGTCGGGAATGTTGCCAAGAAAACGCACAGTGAGGTCTGGAGTCTTGGCGGCGGCGGTGCGGAGCGCTTCCTCGTAGCCTTCTTTGCTTTGGCCGCCGACGACCCAATATTCTATCCGGGCTCGATCTGCGTGGGCGAGGAGTTGAAGGGCTTCGAGGGTGAGGAGTTGGCCCTTACGCGGGTGGAGTCGGCCGACGGTCAGAATGACGATTTTATTTTTGGGTGCGGTGGACTTGGGCGGAACGACGGCAAAATCCGAGCGCAGGGCCCCAGGTGTCAGAAAGATTTTCTCAGCCGCTTCGGGAAAATGGCTGAGGAGAAGTTCCTGAGTGTAATTGGTGAGGGTGCTAATACGGGTCGCGTGGCGGATGAGTCGGCGGGCGAGGGCGCGACGTAGCGGGCTTTCGGCAAATTTCAGAATTTCCGATCCGTGAAAGGTCAGGACCAATTGGCGCGGGCGAAACGCGTTAAAAAATTGCAACAACATCATCGTCAACATCGGCCCGGGCTCGGGCAGATAAACGGTAGCGTAGCGAAGTTGGCGTCGCTCGCGGATGAGTTCTCGGGCGAGTTGTAGCTGGCACCGTAGATCGTGCGTGCCCTTTAGGGACAACCGCCGCAGACGAAACGGCCAGGATTTCTCCTCATGAGGCCGAGCGGATTGAGCCCAGACCTCGATTTTGTAGCCTAGGCCAGCTGAGGCTTTGGCGATTTCCTCCGCAAATGTCGCGATTCCTCCGCGCACGGGATAAAACTCATGAGTAATGAGGTAAACGGTAGGAACGGCGTGGGCCGGGACGTTCATGCGGTAGTATGAGTGGCCGCGCTTAATGCTGATGCGCGACGCGTGCAGTGAGTTAGGTTCCTTAGTTGGGCGTGGCAAGCGCGGCGATAGGCGTGAGTGGTTTGGTTTCTTCATTTGTAGAACAGGGTGAAGCCTCGCTCGGGGTTCGCCTTGGGTTGGCAGTTGAGAAATTGGGTTTACTTTCAAGCTCTCAGACCTAGAACAAACCCATAATGCCAGATGCAGCTACACCCAATCCCGGTAACGCTAAACCGTTTTTGGCCGCGCCAAAACCGTTTGCCCCGGAAGACGAAGCATCGCTTAGAGAAGCACTTAAGCGTTGTTCTCCCTCAGCTTTTGAGTCAGCTGTGCAATACCGTAAAACCGGTAATCCCGAGCATGTCCCAGCTGTTGTCATCGGTATTATCGAGCGTTTCGTCGAGCCCGACCTTCGCATCAAGCTGAAGGACGCGGACGATGATCTTCGTCTGATTGAAGATCTCGGCATCGATTCGCTTACGATGATGGAAATCGTTATCCTCGTGGAGGACGTTTTGCAGATGTCCATCAACAACGACGAACTGCGCAACCTGCGCACGGTCGGCGATGTTAAGATGTTCATTGATTGTAAGATTCGGGGCCTCGCACTGCCCAAGCCGACGAAGTTTCTGCCGATCGAACAAATCGCGGCGGTAATGCCCATCCAGCCGCCTTTCTTGTTTCTTAACGAAGCTTCGGTGAGCTCCAGTGGAGCGAATGGAAAATATAAAATTTCCGGCCAAGAACTGTTTCTCCAAGGCCATTTTAAGAATAATCCGGTGATGCCCGCTTCGATTATGTTGGAAGCGCTGGGGCAACTTGCGGTGTTGTTCTTGCTCGAGGGCGCGACCCCCGAACCCGGTAAGGTCATCAGTTCCTCGATGATCTATTTCACTGGCTGTGAAGGCGTGCGCGCGCATCGCGTCTGCCGCCCTGGTGATATTTTGACCCTCTCGATCAAGCCCAAGCGCATGAAAATGCCCTTGGCGACCTTCGAAGGCGCCATCCGTGTCGGCCAGGAAAAAGCCGCTATCGCCGAGGAAATTACGCTGACCTTTGGCTATGCCGAAGCCGTTGTGCCGCCACCAGCTCCGGCCGCGGTTGAAGTTAACGGCGCTGCCACGATCAAGCCGACGACCCCTAGTACGACGCCTCTTCGGGCTGCAGCCAGCGCTTAAAGTTCAGGCTCACGGACGTCCTTAGTGTTTCTTAACGGCGGCCTTTGGGCCGCCGTTTTCATTGTTATTAGATGCGATGGCGGGGTAAGTCGTTTGGATTGTCACTTAAGTCGGAGGTCATCTCCCGCGTTGACCAAGTGGACTTCAACCTCGATTTTATCCATTAATCTAAACATTAGCCTGGAAGCTTGGACTGGCTGACAGTCCTTGATTTCTGTGCTTTTTCAACCTGCACCACGCATGCCCAGAGTTTTTATTACCGGCCTCGGTTTCATCACCAGTATAGGCAATGATGCGGCTTCGGTCACGCAAAGCCTGCGGGAACTGCGCCACGGCCTCGAACTTTACCCGCCGTTTCAGACTCCTGAAGTTCCAGTCAAGGTCGCTGCTCCGGTTCGTGGATTTAACACCACTTCCACAGACGCGGAAGATTGGACGTTCCCGCCGGGAATTTTGATTAAGCGCGAACTCCTGCGCGGCATGTCGCCGCACGTCGTGTACGCCTGGTGCGCGATGCAACAGGCTATCGCCGACGCCAAACTGGGCGAAGCCGATGTCTCTAACGACGCCACAGGATTGTACGCCGCCTCGGGTGGTTCGCCGTACCTCATGGGTCACATGTTGGAGCGCATGCACAAACTCGGAGTCATGCGCTGCTCTCCCCTCGGTATTGTCGCCTCCATCTCGGGCGCGGTGCAGTTTAACCTCGTGGCTCATTTTAAGATCAAGGGCTCCTCTTGTGGCTTTGCCTCTGCGTGCGCCTCGTCGTCCCACGCTTTGGGCTTCGCCTATGACGACCTCGCTTTGGGTCGTCAGAAACGCATGTTTGTCGTGGGTGCGGAAGACGGCAACATGGACGCGATTTTGCCCTTCGCGGGCATGCGCGCTCTGTCGCTCTCGACGGATCCCGCGACGGCTTCTCGGCCCTTTGATACCGCGCGCGACGGCTTTGTCGGCACCGGCGGCGGCGTTGTCCTTGTACTCGAAACCGAAGACGAAGTGCTCCGTCGTGGCGTGACCCCTTACTGCGAAGTTATGGGTTGGGGACAGTCCTCCGACGGTCACAACGTCGCCATCTCCCATCCTGAAGGTTTAGGTCTTCGGGCGGCCATGACTAACGCCTTGCGCTCGACGGGCACCGCGCCGGAAGCAATCGATTACATCAACGCCCATGCCACCTCGACCCCGATCGGCGACGCATCAGAGGCGCGGGCCTTGCGCGCGATTTTCCAACCCAGTGGCGCTCGCCCCGCGATCAGTAGCACCAAAGCGCTTACCGGGCATGGCCTTTCTCTGGCTGGAGCGATGGAAAGTGGTTTTTGCGCCCTCGCTGTACGCGACGGATTTATGCCTGGCTCCGCGCACATCAACCAACTCGACCCCGAGTGCGAAGGATTAAATATCATCCGTACCACGGTTTCGCAGCAGCCCAAATTTGCGCTCAATAATGTGAGCGGCTTCGGCGGCGCCAACGTGAGCATCGTGTTCAAGCAAGTCCGTTGAACGTGTTCTTGCTCAACGTCGCAGCCCGCATCGACCCCTCCTCCTGCGCGCGGGGTTAAGCCTGCAATCATAACCTCGCCTCATGTCAAAAGTTCGCATCCTCATTCTGACCTCCTCCACGGGCGGCGGGCACGATGCCCGAGCTGAAGCGTTTGCCGAATGGTGTTTCCAACTCTATCGCCACGAAGTCGATGTGCGCATTGAGCAGATGTTAGAAAAATCCTCCTTCGTGAATCGCGCGGGTGTCAGCTTTTACAACCGCATTCAAAAGGTCGCGCCCTGGTTGCACACGGCATTTTACACCTTCGTCGAGCTACTTTCGTACATCAACAGCCGTGACGTTACCTTTGGTCGTAGCTATTTCATCCGTGTGCTACGCGAGTATGAACCTCACCTGATCCTCAGCGTGCATGACTGCCTGAACCGCGGTTTTTTCCAACTCGCGCGCGAGACGCTAGGCGCTAATCGCGTGCGTTGTGTCACGTATTGCGGTGAGTTTTCCGGCGGTTGGGGTTACTCGCGCAACTGGATCGAGCCATCCGTGGACCTGTATTTTTCGCGTACCCCAACGGCGCGCGATTTTGCGGTGAAATCGGGTATTGCTCCTGAAAAATCGCGCGTGCGCGGCAATCTTATGTTGCCCCGCGCGCTCCTCGAGACTGTGACCCCTGCCGAGCGCGGTAACTTCCGCGTCAAACGTCTCGGGCTGCGGCCGGATCTTTTTACCGTATTTCTTGCAACCGGGGGCAACGGGGCCAACCAGCACCTCGAATTATTGCCCACGTTGGTGAAATACGCCGACCGTGTCCAAGCCATCGTTATTTGCGGTAAAAACAAACAATCCTACAACGAACTCGTGCACTGGCGCGCGAATAACCCCGAGTTCAATTGCTACCTCGAAGGGTATTCCGAAGTCGTCCACCTGCTCATGCAGGCTAGCGACGCGATCGTGACGCGAGGCGGTACGACCACGTGCGCTAAGGCCCTGCATTTCCGCTGCCCGATTATTTTTAACGCCTTTCAAGGCATTATGCCGCAGGAAGAGCTCACGTGGAAATTTTTCCGCAACGGCGCCGCCTCAAATAAAATTGAAAGTGCCGCCGACTTCGCGCGCATTATCGACACGTGGATGGCCGATCCTTCGACCTACGCGCGGGTGAAAGAAAATTTCCTCAAACTCCGCTACGACGAAGACCCCACGCTGTTAATCGACGAAATCGTCGGGCTCGCCAACGATGTCGCCCAGGCCAAGTTGCAGCGCTGCGCCTTTCCGCCGGCCAACGGTCAAGCAGCCTCTGCCTAAACGGCAGAATGCCTTCGGCCTGCGCAATCCGCTTGGCCGCGATGGGCCCGTCGCTCTAGTTTCGAATCATCTTGTTCGACTCGAAGCCTGTTATCGCCTACCTGTTCACCACGTTTCCCAAAAGTACGGAGACCTTTCTCCAGAGGGAAATCATCGCCATGCGCGCGCACGGCGTAAACTTACGCCTTTATTCTCTTTGGGGCGGCTTGAGTTCCTTTCGTGGCTTGCCTGTGACGCGCTTCAATAAATGGCGCTTGCTCACGCTTTTTTGGATGATCCCGTACGAAGGCTGGCGTCGACCCGAAGTCTTGAAGCAGGTGCTGCACGGTCTGTTCACACGGCGGCCGCCCTCGTGGATTAATTTCTGGGAGAACATGCTCGGTGCCGGTTTCGCGTGTTTGTTTGCGGGCAGTTTTCGAAAAAATCCGCCGGCGCTCGTGCACGCGGCGTGGGGTGGAGCCCCGGCCACGGCGGCGTGGTTACTCTGGCGCCTCGACGGGCATCGCTTCAGCGCCGCAGCGCATGCGTACGATATTTACGAACACGGCGGCGATTGGTGGCTCAATGATAAGCTCGAGCACGCAGCTTTCATCCATACATCAACCGAGATGGGCCGAGCGGCCTTGGTTGCTCGCGGCATCTCGGCGGATAAAATTTTACCGATCCGTCGCGGCCTCGATCGACTCCCGAAGTTGAAGCGCCTGCGATCCTCACGGGAGCCGCTTCACTTAATTTGCGTGGCACGTTTGGTGGAGAAGAAAGGGCTCGATCATCAGCTCCGGATTTACGCGGCGTTGCGCGCGGCGGGGGTGCCGTTCCAAGCGCGCATCGTGGGCGACGGTCCGTTGCGGCCAGCGCTGGAAAAAATGGCGGGATTACTGGGTATTGCGGCCGACCTCACGTTTTGCGGACACCTGGCGCAGCACGAAGTTTGGGAGCAATTTGAATGGGCGGATGTGTTGTTGCACACAGGTGTGATCGCACCGAGCGGGGATCGCGATGGTTTACCTAATGTGATCCCCGAGGCGATGTCGTGCGGAGTGTTGGTCGTGACCTCGCCGACCGCGGGTACGACCGAGGCCATCGCCGATGGGGTGAGCGGGATCGTGGTGCCCGAAGACGCTCCGGCACGCTGGGTTGCGGCCTTGCGTCAGTTGGCGAGTGACGATGGCCTAGCGGAAAAATTTCGAGCGGCGGCGCGTCAGTGGGTCGAAGAAAATTTTGATGCGCACAAAAATGCAGCGCGCTTGTTGCAACAGTTCGAAGCGACGATTGCCTCGTCAAGACAGCCATGATTTTTTTCGACGCCACCAAGACCGGCAGCTCGGGGCATCGTTCCGGATTAATGCGCGTGAGTGCGCGACTGGCCGATGAATTGGGATCGGCGGCATGTGCGGTGAGCTGGGCGAGTTGGGATCGGCGTATGGGAGCTGGTGACTGGTTTCTTACTAGTGAGTTATTTTCCGAGGAAGAACGTCCGGTGCTAACTGAATTTCTCTTAGCGCACGCGGGTCGGACGGCAGCGATTTTTCACGATGCGATCCCGCTCAAGTATCCTCACATCACGTGGCCGCAAAGTGTGGCCCGCCATCCGTCTTATTTAAAATTACTCGCGCATTTTAGTCGCGTATGGGCGGTCTCGGCGGCGAGTCGAGACGAGTTGATGGGGTTTTGGCGCTGGCAGGGTTTGACGCAAACGCCGCCCGTCGCAGTGCTAGCGCTCGGCGCAGATTTTAATCGTGCGGTACGGACTAAGCGCACCGATGCGGGTAAGCGCGATGCATCACTTGTGTCGGTTGGGATTTTGGAGCCACGTAAAAACCAGATGCTTCTGCTCGATGCGGCCGAGACGTTGTGGAGCGAAGGAATGGACTTCGAATTGAATTTGGTGGGTCGAGTGAATCCGCATTTCGGTGCACCGATCCTCGAGCGCGTACGGGTGCTGGAGAAACGTTTCCGGGGTTTGCGGTATCATGCGTCGGCGGATGATGCGGCCGTCGCGGCGCTTTACGCTCGGGCCCGGGCGAGTCTTTTTCCGACGATCGCAGAAGGCTGCGGCTTACCGTTACTTGAATCGCTATGGCAGGGCGTACCCTGCGTGTGCAGCGATTTACCAGTTTTAAGAGAAAACTCCGCGACGGGCGGGTGTTTGGCTGTGGCGACAAACGATCGTGCGGCTTGGACGAGCGCACTGCGGTGCGTGTTGGCGGACGAAGCGCTCGTAGCGCGGTTGGAGGTCGAAGCCGCGACCCGTGCCTTGCCGGTGTGGGCCGAGGCGGCGAGTGAGTTGCGAGCGGAGCTGAGCTAAAGGCTCAGAGCTTTTTGACGGCGTAGGCCATCGCATCCGCGATTTTGTCGAGCTGCTCGTCGGTGTGCAACGCAGAGATGGCGGTGCGGATGAGGTCTTTGCCGATGGGTACCGCGGGGGCGATGGACATGACGGTGAAGACGCCTTTTTCGAGGAGAGCTTTCCAGAAAGGATACACGCGTTCTTTGGAGCCGAGCACGATGGGCGTGGCCGGTGTCTCGCTGCCCCAAGTATCAAGGCCGAGATTTTTTAGGATGGCGCGGTACTTTTTCGTGTTAGCCCAGAGGCGTTCGTGGTGCTCACGCTCGTTTTGCATGAGCTCAAGAGAGGCTTGCGCACAAGCGGCTTGGCTCGGGCTAAGTGCAGCGCTGAACACGGTCTGTTTTGAGCTGGTGCGAAGATATTCGATGGCTTCGCGGGAGGCGGCTACGAAGCCACCGGTGCTGGCGAGAGATTTGGAGAGACTGCCGCAGATGACATCGACTTTGTCGTTGAGGCCGAAGTGATCCACGGTGCCGCGGCCGTTGCGGCCGAGAACGCCAAACCCGTGGGCATCGTCGAGGACAGTGAAGCAGCCGTGTTCTTCGGCGATCTCGGTGAGCTCAGGCAGACGGGCAATGTGGCCCTCCATGGAGTACACTCCCTCGATCACCAACAGTTTCGGTGCGTCGGTGGACGCCGCCGCCGCGGCTACATCACGGAAATCGTCGGGGCTGTTGTGTGAGAAACGCTCCACTGTGGCTCGGGATAGTTGAATGCCTTCCCAAAGACAGGAGTGGATGTTTTTGTCGGCAAAAATGATGTCACCTTTTTGGGCGAAGGCGGCGACGCTCGCGAGGCAAGAGAGGTAGCCGGCAGCGTGGACGTGGCAGGCTTCACGGCCGAGAAAGTCAGCGAGTTTTTCTTCTAGCTCAATGTGGAATGCTCGGGAACCGTTTGAGATGCGGGCGCCGGTGGTGGAGGTGCCCCACTTGAGGAGAGCAGCGCGGCCGGCTTCGATGACTTTCGGGTGAAAGGACAACCCGAGGTAATCGTTGCTGGAAAGCATAATCATCTCTCGACCATCAAGGCGCACCGTCGTGCCCTGTTGCGACTCCATGGCGTGGTAGTACGGGTCGTACTTCAACCGCATCTTCGTCGCGTAATCGTCGCGGAAGCGGTTTTGTACGGCTTTTTTGCTTTTGCTAAAGAATGAGAGCGCCATGTCTGAGGTAAAAACCGTGCGCGGTACAAGCGGATTGGCAAATGCAAAGACGGGAAGATTGCAGGGAGTTTTCAGCCCCTGAAGGGCTGGTTTAATGATCGCTTTTGGGATGGCGGGTCTAGGTGGTGGCTTTTGACGGAGCGAGCGGTTGATAGGGTGGCAATGGAGGTGGGGGCGGGGCCTTAGAGGCAGGAACGGGTTTGCCGTCAAAGGTACTCGGTTCCATGATTTCAACTCTCGTGCCATCGGGGTCGAAGGTGTTGATTTGGCGTTTGCCGTTCACGCCGGTTTTCATGGCATCAGGTGTTTTTGAGCCGGCTGGGAGCGCGCGGGTTTTTAGCAGGGCGCCGGCTTGGGCGACGTCGGCGACTTCGAGGCAAATATGGTGCTTGGTGAGCAAGCCTTCGCGCGTCGGCGGCTTGTCGTAGAGCATGAACTCGACGTAGTCAGCTCCGTCGGGAACCTTGAGATTAACCCAACTGAGGAGTTTGCCGCCACCGCCGCGCCAGATCTCGGTGAAGCCAAGGATATCTCCATAAAATTTAAGGGAGGCGTCGAGTTGGCCTACCATGACACCGACGTGGCTCATGCGAGTTGAGATGCGGGTGTCGGGCATAAATTTACCCTGTTCACGACGCGTCCAGCCATCGGGTAGATATTCGACAATCTCGACTGTGTTGCCGTTGGGATCCTTGATGAAGTAGTTTTTGTTACCGATACGACCGATAGTGGTTTTGGGTGGTACGGTGATACCTTTGGATTGCAGGTAAACGCGCATAGCCTCGGCGTCGTCGGTCTCTATGGCGATATGGTAAAGTCGGTCGGAGTCAGGGGAAACTTCGGAGGCGGGGAAAAGTTCCACGCTCTGACGATCGTTGATTTTGATCCAGACTAGGCTCTCGTCGGCGGTTTTGCGTGGGATAGAAAACGGCGACTGGAAACCCAGGTATCCTTCGTAGAAAGCACGGGCCTTGGTCATGTCGGTGACGTAAAACGCGGCATGTGCGATCCCCGTGATGCGGGGGCGGCGTGGGGAATCAGCGCCGAGTAGCGGCGAGGCGAGAATACTGGCGAGGATGAGCACTCGGAGTTTCATGGTCGGCGGGAGAGTGTGGGGAGCCAGGAACTGAGGTCGCGAGCATAGTCGCGCCACGAGCGAAATGTGCGGGCTTGGGCGGCGCCCGCGAGTGCTGCTAGTTCGCTAGGTTTTGTGAGTAATCGGGAAATAGAGCCCGCGAGCGCGGGCTGATCGAGGTGATCTAGTGCGATGCAACCGCCATCACGGGCGGCTTCACCAAGGGCACCGAGTGCTGAGCAGATACAGGGTTTTTGGCGCGCAAGACTTTCCAAAACCGGCAAACCGAAACCTTCGATTAGCGAAGGATAAACGGTGAATGCGCAGGCCGAGTAAGCCGCGGAGAGCGCAGCCTCGTTGACAGGGCCAGAGTAACGGAGCGGGCGCCCAGCGGCTTGGAGCGAATGTACACGAGCGAGGGCGGTACGGCCGGTTTGTGAGTGGGCTAGACCGACCAGATGAAGTTCGAAACGAGAGCCCGTGGACCACAGAGTTTCGCAGGCTTCTAGCAGCGCGAGGTGATTTTTTCGGGCTTCGAGGGATCCGACGCAGAGTATGACGGGCAAGGAAGACGAAGGGGTGGTGTGCGACGCAGCAGTAGCCGAAGGCAGATCGATACCTAGGGGAATGGTGACTACAACGGGGCGCGTTGCTTTAGGTACTCCGAGCCAATCCCAATAAGCGACGAGCGTGGCGCGCGAGTCTTCGGAATTAGCGGCGATACCGTCGAATGCTAGCAGTTCGCTTAAATAAGCCGGGAAACGCGCGACCGTTTTTGAGGGCGTGAGTTCGGGGAATTTGAGTGCGATGGCGTCATGAAAAACGGCAGCGCGGGGTCCGCTCGTTGCAGCGAAAAGAGCCGGCAGCGCTGCGGCTACAGTGGGTGTGAACAACTCGGGTACGAGTAAGCCGGAGTGGGGCGCTAAGGCGGAAGTGTGAAGAGCGGAGGGTGCTGAGGAAAATAGGCGACGTGTGTAGCCGCGGAGGCGCGCAGAGAGGGGCCAAGTGGCGCCGCGTTTGTGGCTGAAGGAATCGGCGGCTAGATTGTTGTGCTCCCATGCATCAAGGGTGCGCCACCTGCGTTGGTGAGGATCGTACGTGATGGGTCGGCTTGAATCGCCCAGCTCCCGCCTGAGCGAGCGGGCTACCCGTTGGATGCCAGTGCGGGCAGATGTGTGGCTCGTGTGCGAGAGGTCGAGAAGAAGCGGGGCGGACATGGGCGGCGCTAGGGATTGGGGACGCTCAGGCGCGGATCATAAAGCGCAAATGCAAGGTCGCGAGCATCGGCGTTGGGGCTTTCGCGGATAGCGGGTGAGTCGGTGGAGAATTCGAGTCGAGTGTCGCCCGGAGTAAGCCGGATAGGGACGCTGAAGCGGGTGGTTTTTTCACTGACTTGGCCGCGCCAGAGTTCGCCCTCGGCCGAGCGGAGTATAACTGTACGCGGCGTGAGGCTGCGCAGGCCGAAGTTGAGTTGGGCGTTGACGGGTGCATCGGCCCACGTGTGGAGGGCGAGTTGAGATTGGCCCGAGCTCCAGGACCAAACGTGCTTCCGGGCGTGTTCGGCGCCAAACCAACCGGAGTCGATCTGAATCACGGTGGAGGCACCGCCGATGCGGCCTGCGAAGAGTTCGTGGGTATTTACGGGGAAATCGCGTAGCACGAGGAAGCCGGCGCCCACGCCAAGGTTGCCAAGGATGAGCCAAGCGAGAGCGGCGCGGGTACGGTGGGCTAAAATATTAAACGCAAGTGTGAGGGGTAGGAGCACCCGTGTGCAGGCTCCGGGGTAACCCTCCCAAACGGCAGTGCCGATCATCGCCATCAAAGCGGCATAGGCCGCGCCAATACGCCACCAGGCGTCGCTGTACTGACGCCAACTAACAGCAATGAATAGCGCTTGGGCAGTGAGGCCGACGACGGCGAGAAATGTAGTCCAAGCGAGGAGCGTGTCGTCGAGATAGATTAGATCTTTGAGCGTGTTCGCAAATTTTTCGGCGTAGCCGGCCAAGGGGAGCGTGAAATTAGCCCAGCCAGAATCAGCGGGTCCTAGTCGCCAGCGGATGTATGCGAGCCAAGCAAAAAGCGGGGCGAGGACGAAGGCGCCGGTCCGAAGGTTTTTAACTGAAATCCAAGGGCTCGTGATGAGACCGCTTGCGCCTAGCAATGCGGTTTCGCGCGCGAGGGCAGCGGAGGCGAGCCAGGCGATGGCAGTACGGGGTCGGGCGCGCTCGGCCGCGATCACGGCGAGCGTGAGCAAGGCCAGCATGGGTAGATCGGTCAGGGCGAGGCGCACGCTGCTGAGCGCGCCCGCAGAAAAAAGGACGCCAGACCAAGCGAGCCAGCCCCGAACATCGGTGATCCCGAGAAGTCGCCAGAGAAGCGCGGCGAAAAGAAGCCAAGTAGCGACGTTGAGAAAAGAGTAAACGTGGACGATGGCGGCGGGTTGACCGGCGGAAAAAATCCATGCGACTGCCGGGGGCAGAATACGTCGGGCGCGATAAGAAAAATTGTCCATCGCGCGTGGAAGTTCCGTTGAGCGCAAGGTGGGATCGTAGGCGATCTGGGCGTAATAGAGGCCATCGTAGCCGCCGGTGTCGCGGTGCACATACACGGGGTGGGCGCGAAAAGCGGAGATTTTTAAGTCGTCGTTGGGTGCGTCGAGTTGGATTAGTGCGGTAAGACCGAAGACTGGGTGCCAGTATTGGGCGATGAGTGTCAGTAGCAGCGCGACTGCCAAGACAGCGCTACCGCGCAAGGTCCATAGGCGGGTGTTTGCGGTCATGGGGTGGTTGCAGGTCCGTTGTAGCGCCAGACGCTACGCTGGACGAGGGTGGTGATTTTTTCCCAACGTGCGGGTACGCGTTGAGTGAGGACATGATTTTCTTCGGCCTCATTGGTAATAAGGTGTAGGGGTCGACCGGCACGCGTGAGGTATGCAGCGTGTTGGGTGAATTCGGCTGAACTCATCTGATCCCAACGCAAAATAGGGAACGGGGTGTAATAATAAAGTGCGCCGCTGTCGTTATTGGTTAGCAGGACCGTGTTTTCGGGGAGATGATCGTTGGACCATCGACCCATCTCAGCGTAGGCTTGCTCGTAGGTTTTACTAAAAAGTGTATGGAACTCGCGGGTCCAAAACACCGACAATCCGATGGCCCAAAACGCAAGCAGGGCGGAGGTGATCTGCAATGCGCGAGGGTGGAGTGTTAGAAAATAATCCAAGGTAAAAAGTGCGGACAGAATCAGAGCGGGAACAGCGGGTAAAATGAACCGTAAGCACCACCAAGTTTGGCTAGACACCTCGTAGTATGCGTAAAAAATTACAGGCGTGAAAAACCAGAATGAGAGCGCGATCCTTGTGCGCAAAGTGGCGTGAGTCAGGCTAATCGTGATTACACCAAAAAAAAGACCAAGACCTGGCATTAATAACCCTAACCATTTTCCGAAATGTAGAAGCGTCGGTCCTAGGTAAGTGAAGTCGAAAGCCTCGAAGATAGAGCCGTAGCCCATACGCCACGGTGAGCCGAAAAGGTGGGCGTTGGCGGCAAGGAGGAGGAGCCCGCCAGGCAGTCCGCCCAATGCGGCGGCGGTGAGTTGGCGCCAACCGATGCTGAGTAAAACGGCAATTGCGGGAAAAATTAGTACGTTGGTCGGACGAACAAAGATCGCAATCGAAAGGGCCACACCGGTGATCACTGCCCAGCGTTGCGAACTGTGAGCGCGGAGCGCGCTGTAAATTGCCGCGAGCACCCAGTTGGTAGCGAGGACGTCGCTGAGCGGTTGGATCGCGATAAAAATCGTGACCGGAAAAACACCTAACATCAGCGCTCCTGCGGCGGCGAGAGGCCACGAGATCGCTAATTCGCGCGCGATGGCGTACATCAAAATGATCGCGGCTAAGGTGGACCCGACGCCCACAACTAGCGGTCCGATAGTCCAACCAAATAGCGTGCTAGCGATCGCCAGGTGTGAAGGGAGGCCGAGGGGGTAGGTCGGCACAAGCCGTTGGCGAGCAGGTTCGGCAATGAAACCGAGGGGTTGGAACTGACTAGCGGAGCTCGCTGTGAGTCCGGAATAATCGCGCATGGGTGCTGTGAGTTGGCCGCGCGCGAGCAATTGGGCGGCGTTGAGGTAGCCCGAGGAATCAGAGCCGCCGGCTACAGGTGTAAAATACGCACCTAAAAAAATACCGTAGACCAACAGCGCGACGACTGCCAGCCACGCAAACCAGCGTGGGGCAGCGGAGGGACTGGGGTTCGGATTTGACATGCCGGATGGTGGTTTTGTGATGCGACAGATTGTTTACGAACCGGACAACCCTTAAGCGCGCGATGCAGCGCATCTCGCACGCATGAACAGGGCTCTTATGGTAGCCTGGCACTGGCGCTTTCGGTTCGCTTATCTGGCTTTGGTACTAATTTTTTTGAGCTTGGTTGCTCGCTTCAACGTTCCCGGTACGGGATTTACGAGCCTACTGTCGATCGGGGCCAAATCAGAAGAGCGGGCGGTACCGCGACTGCGGGAGGTGCCGCATTATTCAATCGAGGATTCGTGGGGCTACGACGGAACGTATTACGTGCAACTCGCTTTGCATCCTTGGCTCGATGAACCCGAGCAATTGAAGCAGTCGATTGATAATCCGTCCTATCGGGCTAGGCGGATTTTGCCGAGTTGGGTCGCCTGGGCGCTGGGTCTTGGACGGGCAGAATGGATTGTGCAGATTTTCGCACTATTGAATGTTGGCGTTTGGCTTGTGCTTGCATGGGTGTTGCTGCGCTGGCTGCCGCCCGATAACGCAGGTAATCTGCTGCGCTGGTCGGGTATTTTATTTTCTCATGGTATGTGCATGAGCGTGCGGAATTCCCTCGCAGATGCCCCGGGCCTATTGCTTGTGGCCTTGATGGTTGTGGCGCTTGAGCGAGGTCGTAAACCCAGTGCCGTGATTGCGCTCGGAGCGGCGCTTTTGACGAAAGAGACGAGCTTACTCGCGGGCACTGCCTTGATCCCAAAACGCGGTAGTGGGTGGCGAGCTTGGGTCGTGGCGGCGAGCTGGGGAGTGCTGGCGATTTTACCCTTTGTTGCGTGGCTGGGTTATGTGCGCTGGCACCTTGGTGCCAATAACGACGCAGGGCTAGGAAACTTTACGCTGCCAATGGTTGGGTTGGTGGAGAAGTGCTCGATGGTTGTAATCGAATTGCTCGCTGGGCACACCGGACCAACGTTCGCGGGTAGTTTGCTTGTGATGGTGGCCTTGGTGACGCAGGCGGCGTTTTTCTTCCTGCACCGTCAGCCTGAAAAAATGTGGTGGCGCATCGGTGTGAGCTTCGCGGTGCTGATGCTCTTCATCGCGCAGCCGGTCTGGGAAGGTTATCCGGGCGCGGCGACTCGAGTCCTGCTACCAATGATGCTCGCCTTTAACCTGCTTGTGCCGCGTTGTCGCCGGTGGTTAGCCGTTTTGGTGCTCGGTAACCTTTCGGCGATTGTCGGGGTGCACGAATTCAACGCCCCCCCGCATGAAAGTTTTGTCGTGAGCGGTGAGCGTGCGGTGCGCACCCAGATAAAATTAGAGCGTGGTGCGGGTTGGTATGTGGCGGAAGGGGATGGTCGCCGGCAGTGGCGTTGGAGCAGCGGTCCGGGGCGCTTGCGGCTTACAAATACCTCGACGGAACCGGTGATGGTGCGCCTGAGCGGCGAAGTTGCGGCGTTAAAACCCATGCGCGTAACAATCCGCGCGGGCGAGGCGGATCTCTGGAACGGCGCGGTGGCGGTAAAGCGCGAGGCTTTTGAGACCACGCCGGTTTTGATTCCGACTAAAGCGGGGCTAGAAATTGAATTTAGGACCGATACCTCTGGTGTGCAGCACGCGAACGGCGATGACCGGGTGCTGGCGTTTGCGGTTTACGATGTGGACATCGCAGTTGCACGGGCGGGTCCGGCTGCCAAAACTAAAGGCTCAAAATGAAGGCTTGGGATAAATTTTTGCGCAGATTTAAATTGGTGCGCCGCTTGGAAATTCGCGTGCAAGAACTTGAAGGCGATAAGGCCGATCTGCGTCGGGACGTGGCGGATTTGGAAAAGGCTAACGCGCGCCTTGTGGCAGAGGCGGCAGAACGCGAATGGGTGTTTCCACCCGGACATTTTTACTCTCCGCAGACCTCACGTGCTGAGGTGGCGGAAGCGTTTGCGCGCGGCGGGTTTGGTCCACCGTTCCCCGGGGTTGATGTAAATGAAGCGGGCCAATTTGAACTCCTAAAAACATTTGCGGATTTTTATCCGGAACAGCCCTTTCCGGATCAACCTGTCGCGGGACGACGTTATCATTTGGATAATCCCTCCTATGGGCATTTCGACGGCATCATGTTGTATCTTATGCTGAGGCACGCGGGCGCTCGGCGAGTAATCGAAGTGGGTTCAGGTTTCAGTTCGGCTGCGATGCTGGACTTGAATGAATTTACCTGGAGTGGGCGTATGCAGCTTACCTTTATTGATCCCGACATGAGTCGCCTGCGAAAATTGCTAAAACCCGATGACCAGGCGCGGGTGACGTTGATCGAACAGAAGGTTCAGGACGTGCCGACGGAGGTGTTTGCCGCATTAGAGCCAGGTGACGTGCTTTTTATTGATTCCTCGCACGTTAGTAAGCTGGGCAGCGATGTGAATCGGCTCTTCTTCGATGTGTTGCCGGTGCTTAAGCCGGGTGTTTTTGTGCACATCCACGATGTGACAGGAAATTTAGATTATCCGCGCGATTGGTTTGAACAAGGGCGCTCGTGGAACGAGCAATATTTATTGCGGGCTTTTTTGATGTATAACCGCGCGTGGCGCGTGGAGATGTTTTCAAGTTGGATTTACAACGTGCAGAACGCATTTTTGCGCGAACGCATGCCTTTGTGTGCGGGCGGCGGGGGTGGGCAAATCTGGCTCCGAAAAACCGGCGAATAAACCGCTTGGTGAAAGTCTGGCAAGTAACTCCGTATTTAGCGTTGGGCTACCGGGAGTAGCCGGAAAAATTTCACCTCGGGGGTTTCGCCGATCTGCTCCCAGCGGGCTTCGGGCAGGGCGGTTTGCGCAGCGGTGATTTCAGGAAGAAAGAGCGCGGTATAGATTTCGCGCTGGGCCTTGGCGGCGGCGGAGCGCAGCTGGTGCAGTTGATGAGACGGAAGGATGTCCCAGCGCACGAGGTTGAAATCGTTATAATAATGTGTGGCTCCGCTGAGTTGGGCCGTGATTACGACCGAGCCCGGCGAGATATGAGTTTCCAGCCAACGCGAGGCTACCCGATAGGCGCGCTCTTGCTCGCGGATGCCGGTGACATGGAGTTGGTGGGTGAGTAATACTTGCGCACTCAGGCTGACTGCGAGCAGCCACCAAGGCGGCGTTGAACGCCACAGCTGCGCGACGATCAGTCCGGCTAAAATGATCGCAGGGAACCCAGGCAGCAAAAAACGCACCTCCGACCAGATCGAACCGGCGCAGAAATAAGGTGCGTAGAAAATCACTAGAACCCCGATCCAAGTCGCGAGTAATAACCTCGTGCGCGGTGGCGTGAACGTGGGCTGGCGCCAAGGCAGGAAGGCGGCAGCACAGGTAAGTGGCAGCGAAACAAGCAGCGGTACCCAGTACGTAAAATGAGCGAGGTTGCCGATGACGAAGCGTGAATTAAAGGCCGTACTGATATCCCCGTAGCCGGTGGTAAACGCGGAGCCGTAGGCTTGGGTATTGTAATAAAAAAACCACGTCACGCCGGGCGCGCTACCCAATAAAGCGACAAGCCAGCGTCGTCCGGAAAAAGGCAGCGCTAGGATAAACGGTAGAGCGACTAATGCGCACGTCGGTCGCACTAGTACAGCGATGGCAAGCGCCGCGCCTGCAGCTAGGGCCCAAGACCCGTGTTGGTGTGATTTTAGTGCGCACAGAATCGCCGCAAGTGACCAAGTGAGCGCGAGGGCGTCGCTTAACGGTTGCAGCGATTGAAAAATAAAAAGTGGGCTGGCCCAAAGAAAAGCGACGCCACTCAGAGCCCACGCTTTAGAAAGCGCTAGGTGGCGCGCGAGCGCGTACAGCAGCACGGCCGCGGCGAGGACGTTGAGGACATTAACTAGGCGTGCAGCTTTTTCCCAACCGACAATGGGCGCGGCGAGCGCTAGATGAAGCGGTAGGCCTGTTGGGTACGTGGGCGACATGCGCGGCGTCAGGTGTTGGGCTGTAAAGCCTAGTGGTTCTTGCCAATAATAATGCCAGTCGGGTGGCGTAAGTTGGGGTAGGGATTTTACGGGTGCGTGAAACTTTCCTTGGGCGAGCAGGCGAGCGCTGTTCAGGTAGCCGGAGGAATCGGAGCCGGCGGCGAAGGGTGAACCTACAAAATAGATGAAGGCCGCATAACCAAGCGCGGCTATTACGACGAGAACTCGCTGGAGCGAGCGCGGTGCTTTCAGGAAAGTTAGCCCTCGGGTGACCATTGCCAAAAAGTGACGTGACGGACGGCGCCGATTTCCTGCCAGCGTCCCTGCTGGCGCGGAGCTAGAGCCGATTTGACCTCATGGGGAAAAAGCGCGGCGACGAGTGGGCGTTTTCCTGCGATCGCAGTAAGACGCGCGAAGCGCTCGGGATTTAAGCTGTCCCAGCGCACCAGCGAAAAATCAGTGTAATAGATCAAAGCGCCACTGGTTTGTTCGGTGAGGATAATCGCATTCGCAGGCAGATGTTCTCGCGCCCACGTGCATGTCTCCGGGTACACAGATTCTCCTAAGCCAATCAAATGAGCGTTGAGTCGATGGTGCCAAAATGCGGCGTGGACTAGGATAACCAAAATAGCGGCAATCCCGCAACTGCGGGCGACTAGCGGACCTGGTAATCGAGGCGCCAGCAGACGAAACCATTGTTTATGTATAACCCATAACCCTCCGATGATGATGGCGGGAAACGCCGGCAGGAGAAAACGTAGGTACCACCACCATTCATGCGTATGCCAGTAACCCGCGTAAAACGCCAAAAAGGGTACCGCCCATGCAATCAAGACCCACGTAAAACGCGTTCGACTACCGACCCATGGAAGTAGCACCGCGAAGATGCCGACCGGCGTGAGCAAAACTGGCAGCCATCGCACATAATGCGCGAGCGTCGCCGGCATAATCTCGAAGGAGAATTTTGTGCTAAGATCGTCGCCATAACCGGAGGCTAGCGGGTTACCGTAAGCGGCGGAGTTATAAAGCAACTGCAAGAGCGCACCGGGAAATGCACCGAGTCCTAGCAACAACCAACGTCGCGTATCCAGCCCGAGGCACACTGCGACCGGTAATATGAGCATGAGGTTGGTGGGGCGAATCAAGACCCCGAGCGCTAAACAAGCTCCGGCGGCGAGCGCCCAAGGTAGCCGAGTGTGGCTGCGCCACGCAGACCAAACTGCAGCCATCGCGACCATCGTGGCGGGAATGTCACTCATTAGCTGGACTGACATGAACGTCGTGAGTGGACAGGTCGCTAGCAGCAGCGCCCCGACTGTGGCCCAGCTCGAGGCTAAGCCCGCAGCTCGCCCCAGCGGAATCATCAGCGCGACGGCCAGTAACGCGCTGATCACCATCACGAGTGGCGGCGCGAGTTCCCAACCGACGATTTTCGCCGTAGCGAGAAGCATTAAGGGTAAGCCGATTGGGTACGTTGGCGCCATGGCGGCATCGGGCATCGGCCGAAAGCCAAGCGGGATAAAAGTGAACGAGTCGAATTGGGCCGCATCGATTCCCGTCGGAATGCGCTGAGGGATGGCTGTCTGGCCCGCGGCGAGTAGTCGGGCGTTGTTGAGATAACCGGAGGAATCCGAGGCCCCGGCGTGAGCACCGACGTGGCGAATTAAAAAAAACGCATACACGACTAAGCCGCTAAAAAGGAGCGCACGCCACCAAACGGCTGGTCGGGGCGGTAAGGCAGTTGAGTCGGCGAGTTGTGAATCCATTCTTGCGTTGAGTGCGGGTAGACTTTGGCGTCTGAACTCTTCGTGGCCAGACTGATCCCATTTTACCAACGCAGCGCATCCTGGGCTTTGCCTGCTGCCTACGCCGCGACCGTGGTCTTATTCGTGTGGATTTGTGCGCAGTTTTATGTGCCGGGCAAGGGCTTCACCTATCTGGTGATGTTTGGTGGGAATGTGAGCGAGCGCTACATCCCGGCTCTCAAGGCGATCAACCACTACGAGGAGCCCGACTCGACCGGTTACGATGCTCAATATTACGCCCAAATCGCGATGCGGCCCTGGTTGAGTAACCGGGCGCTGGGGGCGGCCGTGGATTCTTTGCCGTATCGGGCTCGGCGGATTTTATTTTGCTGGACGGCTTATGGCCTCGCGGGCGGAGATCCGGCATGGGCCCTGCACATTTACGCGGTGCAGAATATCGTGTGTTGGTTTCTCCTCGCGGCCGTATTACTGTACTGGTTTCCACCGACCCTTTGGGGGAATTTCGTCCGCTGGTTTGGGATCATGTTTTCTTTTGGGCTTTGTTTCAGCGTGCGGGGATCGCTGGTCGATGGGCCTAGTCTCTTGCTGATCGCCTTAGGCATGATTTTGGCGGAGCGGGGGCGTTCCTGGTGGGCGGCTGGCGTGCTGGGTCTGGCGGGACTCGGCAAGGAAACCAATATCATCGCGGGAGCGACGTTTGCGCCGGCGAATGTGCGAGATCGGCGCGGTTGGCTGCGCGCGATCGTGCAGGGTTTAATGGTGGTCGCACCACTAACTGTGTGGATGGTGATTCTGAAACTATGGCTCGGTAACGGAGGCGATGCGGGTGCGCGGAATTTTGCTCTGCCGTTTGTGGGTTATTTTAACAAGTGGGTGGAGACAATCGCGGTGTTTAAGACCGATGACGCGGGCTCTATCGGATTATGGAGTGCGATGATGCTGGTTGCGCTCACGGCGCAGTGTTTATTTTTCGTGCTGCGGCCGCGCTGGAGCGAGGCCTGGTGGCGGGCGGGGATTGGATACGCGGTGTTGTTGGTGGTGTTGGGTGATGCCGTGTGGGAAGGCTATCCGGGGGCGGCTTCACGCGTGCTGCTGCCCATGACGCTCGCGTTTAACATCCTTGTACCCCGAGGGCGGGCGTGGTGGGTGTTGCTTGTATTGGGTAATCTTACGGTGTTTTTCTCGAGCGATACCCTGAAGCCGCCCGGGCGTGAAAGTTTCCGCCTCGAGGGGCCGCGTTCTT
>RGAX01000003.1 GCA_009919985.1 Opitutaceae bacterium | reverse complement strand
GTTTACCTGTGGCTGGACCGCGTGCGGTTAAAATTTCGGCGTAAGCCGGCGGTGACGACAAGCGACTCGGCGCTGATTTGATAATAAAAAGGGCCGCGTGGTGACGCGGCCCTGAGGGGCAAACGGGAGCTTCAGGATTTCCGTTTAGGTGAGCGTCACGCCTTTGGCTTTGGCGGCGCGCAACAGGGCGTCGGCCATGTCAGAGGGCGTCGCGGCCACTTCGATACCACATTCTTTAAACACGGCGATCTTGGCTGCGGCGGTGTCTTCGGCGCCGCCGACGATCGCGCCGGCGTGGCCCATGCGGCGCCCGGCTGGAGCGGTTGCGCCCGCAATAAAGCCGGCGACCGGTTTTTTGCAGTTGGCCTTGATCCAGCGGGCGGCTTCGACCTCGGCGTTGCCGCCGATTTCACCGATCAGAATGATGCCGTGGGTCTCGGGGTCAGCGTTGAAAAGTTTGATGACGTCGAGGTGGTTGGTTCCGTTGACGGGGTCGCCGCCGATGCCGACGCAGGTGGTTTGGCCAATATTTTTAGAGGTGAGTTGGAAGACCGCTTCGTAGGTGAGGGTGCCGGAGCGGGAGACGACGCCGACGTGGCCTTTTTTGTGAATGTAGCCGGGAGCGATACCGATGCGGCAGCCGCCGAAGGAGTCCTTGCCGGTGCCGGGAGTGACGATACCGGGGCAGTTGGGTCCGACAAGGCGGGTCTTGGCGCCGGTCATGGCGCGCTTCACGCGGATCATGTCTTTGATCGGTGGCGTCGGCGACGGAGTTGTAGATGGGCACTTTGTGGGCGCCGTATTCAAAGAATTGGCCGCCTTTACCGGGGGTGACACCGGCGACGACCTGCGTGCCGTAGTCCAGGGAGAGCTTGGCGTGACGACCGCCGAAGTCGCCGGTAATGCCTTGGACGATGATCTTCGTTTCGGGAGTGATGAGAATGGCCATGGAAGTGGGGGCGCGTAAGTTTAAGCGACGAGTTTGACGATTTTCTGGGCGGCGTCGGCCATGGTGTCGCCGGAGACGAGGGCGAGGCCGGAGGCGGCGAGGGTGGCTTTACCCGCGACGACGTTGTTGCCTTCGAGCCGGACAACGAGGGGAAGCTTGAGGCCGACTTCTTTGACGGCTTCGACGATGCCGGTGGCGATAACGTTGCAGTCCATGATGCCGCCGAAGATGTTAACAAGAATGCCTTTAACGTTGGGATCACCTAGGATAATTTTGAAGGCGGCGATGACTTGGTCTTTAGAGGCGCCGCCGCCGACATCGAGGAAGTTGGCCGGGGTGCCGCCGAAGTGTTGGATGATATCCATCGTGCTCATGGCGAGGCCGGCGCCGTTGACGAGGCAGGCGATGTTGCCGTCCAGAGCGATGTAGCTAAGGGAGAATTTCGAGGCTTCGATTTCCTTGGGGTCTTCCTCGTTGAGGTCGCGCAGGGCAACGATCTCGGGGTGGCGGTAGAGGGCGTTGGAGTCGAAGGAGACTTTGGCGTCGAGGGCGAGGACCTCGCCGGTGGGGGTGGTGATGAGGGGGTTGACCTCGACCATGGCGGCGTCGGTTTCCCAGAACATCGTGTAGAGGTTGCGAATGAGTTTGGCGGCGTTTTTGGCTTCGGCGCCGGCCAGGCCGAGTTTGGCGATGAGGTCGCGAATTTGGAAGTCGGCGATGCCGTAGGCGGGGTCGATGAGGACTTTAAAGAGTTTCTCGGGGGTATCGTGGGCGACAGTCTCGATATCCATGCCGCCTTCGGTGGAGGCGACGATGACGGGGCGCGAGGTGGCGCGGTCGAGAAGAATGGCGAGGTAGTATTCTTTCTTAATGTCGCTCGCGACGGTGAAGTAGATCGTCTGGACCTTGCGGCCGGCGGGGCCGGTTTGGGCGGTGACGAGGGTCTGGCCGAGCATGTTGCCGGCCATGGCGAGGGCATCGGCTTTAGTTTTGCAGAATTTGACTCCGCCTTTGAAGCCGTTGGTGAAGGTGCCTTTGCCGCGGCCGCCGGCGTGGATCTGGGATTTCACCATGGTCGGGCCCTCGGGGAGGGCGGCGAGGGCGGTGACGAAGGCCTCGGGGTTGGTGGCGGTGGTGCCTTTGGGCACGGCAACGCCGAATTTCTCAAAGAGGGCTTTGGCCTGATACTCGTGGATGTTCATGCGTGGAAAGTTAGTTGGTAGGTTTGGCAGAATGGAGCGGGGCGTGGCACGCACAAAAACGGGCCGAGGCTCAGTCAGCACCTCTTGTAAGAGTAGACATGCGCAGGATTGCGTTTGGCTAATGCTCCAGCAGGCTGTTTTACGCCATGGAATCGCACGAAGTCATCCGAGAGGTTCTCAAAAAAACCAGCGCGAAGCAGGTCGCCGCCGATCTCCAACTCTCACTCTCGCTGATTTATAAATGGGCCGAGCTGCCCGAAGGGGACGCTGGCAGCGGGGCGAATAATCCATTGGATCGCGTCGGGCAATTAATCCGGAGTACGCGCGATGAACGGATCGCGCAGTGGGTGGCGGAGCAGGCCGATGGTTTTTTTATCCGCAATCCGGAACAATTGGCGCCAAATCAGCCCTTGATTCCTATGACTAACGGGATCGTGCAGGAATTTGCCGATATGTTGGCGACGATCGCGATCGCCTCGGCCGATAGCGTGATCACTAAAGAGGAAGCCAAAAAAATCCGCGCGCGTTGGGAGGAGTTGAAGAGCGTGACGGAAGGTTTTGTACGGGCATCGGAAGAGGGGGCGTTTGGCGCGGTGAAAGCCGAGGCCAAACCTAGCGCAAAAAAATAAAACCCGCCGGACGCAGGAGGCGCTTAGGCGGGTCAAGGGCGAGACTGCCATCGCCGTTACTTGGAGAGGTGCGGCTTAAAATTTTAGCAGCTGTTGCGTGAGGAAGGCGGTCTGCAGGGCGGAGAGTTCTTTTAAGCCCGTTTGCGCGAGGGCGAGCAAGGCTTGGAGTTGTTCGCCGGAGAAGGTGGTTTCCTCGCCGCTACTTTGGACTTCTACAAATTGGCCGCGGCCGGTCATAACGATGTTGGCGTCGACCTCGGCGTCTTTGTCTTCAATGTAGTTGAGATCGAGGAGCGCTTGGCCGTTAAAAATGCCGGTGCTGATGGCGGCGACGGAATCCAGAAGTGGGTTGTCGGCGATTTTTTTGGCGTCGATCAACTTTTGGACGGCGAGTCTGGCGGCGAGGTAGGCGCCGGTGATCGAGGCGGTGCGGGTGCCGCCGTCGGCTTGGAGTACGTCGCAATCGAGCCAGAGCGTGTTTTGGCCGAGCTTATTAAGATCGATGACGGCGCGCAGCGAACGGCCGATGAGGCGCTGGATCTCGACGGTGCGGCCGTCGATTTTGCCGCGGGAGATGTCGCGCGATTTGCGCTCGAGCGTGGAATACGGGAGCATTGAGTACTCAGCGGTCAGCCAGCCGCCGGGGACTTTTTGCTGTTTCATCCAGGTGGGTACGCCGGGCTCGATGGTGGCCGCGCAGATGACGCGCGTGGCGCCAAAGGAGACGAGGACGGAGCCGGTCGCGTGCGGGGCGATGCCGGCCTCAAAGCTGATCGGGCGGAGTTGGCTAGGGCTGCGGCCGTCGATGCGGGTAGTGGACATGAGGCAAGAGCGGAACGACGGGAGCGGGCGGTGTCGAGCGTCGCGCGAAGGAAGCGCAAAACACGCGCGGTTTAGGAACCCGGGGCGCGTTCTTCGCGTTCGGTCGGTTTGCTTTTATTAACGGGGGCGGCGGACTGTTTCGACATGAAGGCGATGAGGCGGTCGTTGAAATCGCGGGCGGGGTCGTGACCCATTTTCTTGAGGGCCTGGGTGAGGGCGGCGACTTCGACGAGGCGGGCGATGTCGCGGCCGGGTCGCACGTAGAGTTCTACGTGAGGTACGCGCATTCCGAGGATTTCGTAGTAGTTTTCCTCGAGGCCCGTGCGTTCTTCGATGACCTCGGGGGTCCATTCGCGCAGGGAGACGACCAGGTCGATGCGTTTCTCGAGGCGGATGGATTTGATGCCGAACATCTCGGCGATGTTGATGATGCCGATGCCGCGACATTCCATGTAGCCGCGGTTGAGCAGGCGGCTCGAGGCCATGAGTTCGCGTTCGTCGAGGAGCTTGATGATCGTGAGATCGTCGGCGACCAAGGAGTGGCCGCGCTCGATGAGGGCGAGGGCACATTCGCTTTTGCCGACGCCGGAATCGCCGCGGAGCATCACGCCGACGCCTTTGATATCGAGAGTGGTGGCGTGTTCAGTGGAGGAAGGAGCGAATTCGTTGTCGATGCAGAGCGTCGCCAGATTGATGTAGTTCATCGTGATCATCGTCGTGCGGATCAGGGGGAAATCCAGCTCTTGGGCGACGAGGAGCATCGCCTCGGTGGGGTTAAAATTGCGCGTGAGGATCAGGCAAGGGGCGCCGGCCTTGATCATTTTGCGAAAAGTTTCGGTCTGATTTTTCTGCGAGCGGGTCTTGAGGTAATTCATCTCGGCGGCGCCGAGGACTTGGACGCGGCGGTGCGCGAAATATTTGAAAAAACCAGTGAGGGCGAGGGCAGGGCGGTTGATGCTCCCCTCGCGAATGAGCCGGTGCAGGCCGGCCTCACCGGTGACCAGCTCCATCTTGAGTTTCTCGCGGTAGGTTTCAAAAAAATGCGCGACGGTGATGCCTTGAATGGCTTTTTGCATGGGGAGTAGTTTTTCCGTTTAATCGCGAGGTGGCCGCTAAAAATGGGGTGATGAAAATCCGACTGCGGTCCGCGGGGTGGGTCGTCACATGTTGAAATCTTCGCCGAGGTAAAATTTGCGCGCTTGGTCGTCCTTGATGAGTTCCTCGCCGGTGCCTTCGAAGTGGACTTTGCCTTTCTCGAGGAGGTAGGCGCGGTCGACAATGCGGAGGGTCTCGCGCACGTTGTGATCGGTGATGATGACGCCGATGCCGCGGGTTTTCAGATCGAGAATAATTTTCTGCACCTCCGCAACGGAGATGGGATCGATCGCGGCAAAAGGTTCGTCCATCAAGAGGAACTTCGGCCGGGTGACGAGGGCGCGGGCGATCTCAAGACGCCGCCGTTCGCCGCCGGACAGAGTGAAGGCTTTTTGTTTAGCGAGGTGTGTGAGCGAGAGTTCGGAGAGGTGATGGGCGACGCGGGCGGCGCGCTCGGCGCGGGGTACGTTGATCACTTCAACGATGGCGAGAATGTTTTCCTCGACGGTGAGTTTGCGGAAGACGGAGGCTTCCTGCGGGAGGTAGCCGATGCCGTGGCGCGCTCGCTCGTGCATGGGCAGGCGCGTGAGGTCGATTCCGTCGAGAGAAACGGTGCCGGCGGTGGCAGGCACGAGGCCGACGACCATGTAAAACGCCGTCGTCTTACCCGCGCCGTTGCGACCCAGCAGTCCGACGATTTCGCCGGCACTCACGCGGAGGCTGACGCCGTCGACGACGGTGCGTGTACCGAACGTTTTAACGAGACCCTGGGTTACGATCTCTGAGCGCGGGCTCGTGGGGGCTGGGGCGCTCATGGGGTGGGTTTGGGCGATTCGGCCTTCACGGCGGGCGCCGCGGATTTGGGCGTGGGTTTTAGTTTCTCGAAACCGAGGTCTTTGATGGTGGGGCCGGTGAGGCGGACACCGACGCCGTCTTCGGGCTCGACCACAGCACGGCGTTGGCCGCGGTACAGAATCATGCGCGGGCCGGTCATGACGGTTTTATCGAAGGTGACGGAGGGAAAGGGTTCGCTCTTCGCTTCGCGGCTGAGCACGACGCGGTCTTCGTCAGGAAAAATCTCGGCTCGGCCGCAGGTGGCGATGCGGTCGCTCTGCACGAGGCGCACGTTTCCGGTGGCGATGAGAGACTTGAAGTAACTTTGTTTGCCGATGATGGCCTTGGGGTCGCCTTTGCGGGAGGTGACAACTTTGAGGTAATCGCAGGTGAGTTTGAGGTTGCTGGCGGTGACGACGACGCGGTCGCGGAACGTGGCGATGCTTTCAGTTTCAGTGCTGGTCGTCTCGGCGAGACCGGCGCATTCGATGACGGTTTCCTTGGCGGCCACGCTCGCGGCGGTTTGAGCGTGGAGGGCGGCGGGTGCGCAGGCGAGCGCGACTAAAAGGGAAAGGAGCGGGCGAAGCGTCATTTTAGGATGTCGGGCAACTGCGCCTTGAAGGTTATGCGAGCGTGGCGGGCGAGGGAAACTTTTTTGGCGGCGTGCTCGTAGGTCCATTGTTCGCCGGTGATTTCAAGGTCGTCGCGCATGAGCCGGACGGTGGATTCGCCGCGGACGATTTTTTCGTTGGGAAAGAAGCTGGCGAGTTCGCGGCAGAGCAGGATCGAGTCGACCTTGGCGGTGGCGTCGCCGTTGAAGGTGGTGATATTAAGATCGATGATGTCGATGCGCTCGGCGCTGAAGGTGCGCGCCTCGCTGCCGCGGAGCGTCATGCTGCGGTGGCCCTCTTTGGTGAACAGGGGAAGGCTCCAGTTTTTGGCGACAACAGGTTGGACGGTCCGGGCGGGCTCAGCCGCACGCGTGAGGCTCGCGAGGAGGAAAAGAAACCAGAAAATTGAGGCAAGCCGGAGCAAGGGAGAAAGGGGAACGCAAGGCTGCGCTAGCGGCGAGGTTTGTTCCCGCGGGCGGCGAGGAGGTGGTCGCAGATTTCGCGGACGGCGCCAAGGCCGGCTTCGCGTTTCGTGACGTAGTCGGCCGCGGCGCGGGCTTCGGCGATGGCGCCTGGGACGCTGATACCGATACCGGCGGCACGGAGGGCGGGGATGTCGATCACATCGTCGCCCATGTAGGCGCAGGCGGAGAGCGGAAGGTTGAGTTGGGCGGCGAGCTCGGTGAGGGCGGATAGTTTATCGGAGCGGCCTTGGATGAGGTGGGGGATTTTGAGCTCGGTGGCTCGGGCGGTGGTGGCGCCGGACGCGCGGCCGGAAATCCAAGCGAGCGGGAGGCCGGCGTCGCGGAGGCGGGCTAGGCCGAGGCCGTCGAGGATGGAGAAGCGTTTGGCCTCGGTGCCGTCGGAGGAGATGAGAACGGTGCCGTCGGTGAGAACCCCGTCTACGTCCATGGCGAAGAGGCGGATGCGGGCCCAGCGGGCTGCGCTCGGGCGGGAGGATTTTTTGGGGCCTACTTTCGATTGGGACATGGTGAAACCCTAGATTTTTGTGGGGCGAAAAATCACCCCATCCACTCCGTAATGCGCTCGATGATTTTGTCTTTGGTGGGGCGGAAGGCTTGTTCGAGTTCAGGGGCGAAGGGCACGGGTAAATCGAGCGAGGCGATGCGCAGGGGGGCGGCTTTCATCGCAGAGAAGTATTTTTCGGTGAGGCGGGCGACGAGTTCGGCGCCGAAGCCGTGGGTGCGGCGGCCTTCGTGCAGAACGATGAGGCGGCCGGTGCGTTGGAGGGAGGATTCGATGGCCTCGAGGCGTAGCGGGGCGAGGGCGCGAAGGTCGAAGAGGTCGAGCGTGATTTCGTATTCGGCGGCGAGGTAGGCGGCGGCCGCCTCGGCGAGGTGGACCATGTCGCCGTAGGTAACAAGCGTGGCGTAGTCGCCGGCGCGGAGTTTTTTCGGCGACCAAATGTCCCGGTAGTTGGCGTCCCAAGCGACGGGGGCTTTGCCGCGGCGGTAGAGGGCCTTGTGCTCGAAGAGAATCACCGGGTTGTTGTCCTCGTAGGCGGCGAGGAGGGCGTTGAAGGCGTCCTGTGGCGTACTGGGGTAAAGGGCCTTGAGGCCGGGCATCGCGAGGAGAAATGAGTCGAGTTCCTGCGAGTGGAAGGAGCCAAACGTCAGCCCGCCGCCGGTGGGCAGGCGCAACACCATAGGCACGGCAGCGCCGGAGCGGAAGCGGTAGGTGGCGGCGTTGAGCGTGATCTGCGTGGCGGCCTCGGTGACGAAGTCGGAAAATTGAAATTCCTCGATCGGGCGATGGCCGTTGAGTGCGAGGCCGATGGCGTAACCGGTGCAGGCGCTTTCGGCTAAGGGCGTATTGAACACGCGGGGGCGGCCAAAATCAGCGAGCAGGCCCTCCGTGACTTTGAAGGCGCCGCCGTAGGTGCCGATGTCTTGACCGAGGACGAGGGACTCTGGGCGCTCGGTGAGAATTTTACGCAGGCCGAGATTGAGGGCTTGGGCGGCGTTGAGATTTTCCGGCACGGCGGGCGTAGGTTCCCACGGCAGGGGCGCACTCGCGGGGGCGAACACATCCGCCAGCATCGCGGTCGCATCGGCGGTGGGGCGAGGGATGGCGAGCGGCGCCGTGCGTGGCGCTGAGCTGCGCGCGGAGTTTGGGGAGCGGATCGCGGGCGAAAAACCCTTCGGCTTCGCCGGGTTTTAGGTAATCGCCGGTGTCGTAGGCGGCGTGGCCGCGGAGGCGGAGGGTGTGGGCCTCAATCAGTAATGGGCGCGAGGTGGTGCGCACCTTTTCGATGGCGGCGGCAAAGGTGCGCGCGGTGGCGGCGACATCAAGAGTGGTATCGAGCGCGAAGCCCTCGATGCCGTAGCCGGCGGCGCGTTGCCAGAGCTCGGCGTTGCCGGCGAATTGCTCGGCGACAGGCGTGGAGTACGCGTAGCGGTTGTTTTCTACAACAAAGAGAATTGGCAGCGAAAGCAGCGAGGCGAGGTTCAGGGTCTCGTGGACATCACCGGTGCTGGAGCTGCCGTCGCCAAAGAAAGCAAAGCCTACGGCGGAGCGGCCGAGGCGACGTTGAGAATCGGTCGCGCCGACGACGTTGCTCAGCATGGCGCCGAGGTGGCTGATCATGGGCAACGAGCGCGCGGCGGGGTCGCCGTGGTGGATGTTGCCCTCGCGCGCGAGGGTGGGGCTACTGGCGTTGGCGAAATACTGGTTAAGATGATCGCAGAGGTGACCGCTCCAGACGAGATGACCGCCGTAACCGCGATGTGAAAACGAGATGACGTCGGTGGCTTTATCCGCGAGCAAGGCGAGTGGGACGACGAGGCCTTCGTTGCCCTGGCCGCCGGTGACCGTGCCTTTAATCATGCCTTGGCGGAACAGATCGAGGATGCGGTTATCGCTGGTGCGAGCGACGTGCATCCATGCGTAGATGCGGAGCAAGGCTGAGGCGGGATCGCGGGCGAGGTCAGCGGGACGGAGCTCACGGGAGCCGAGGAGCGCAGGAAGGAAGGGAAACGACATGAACTTTGAGCTGCAAGCTGAGCGCGGCTGGCGATGCGGGCAAGCGAGAGATTTTCGCGTTTAAGCGGAATTAACACAACCGCGGTGAAGTCGACGCGGCGGTTTGTGACAGTAGGGTTAAATTTGCGTCCGGTTGCGGTATTTTCTTAATGACGAACTCGACGGAAGCGTCTGCCCACCCCATCGCTTGCTGTTTTAATCAATGAGTTATCTCCGTTTCGCCTTCCTTCCGGCTTTAATTGTGTTCGCGGCCGAGGCTTTCGCCCAAGCCCCCGCCCCCAAATCCCTGACGAACCTCCCCGACGAGGAAGCCGTGAAACTGGAGGCCTTCACCGTCACCGGCTCCAACATTCGGCGCTCTGATGCTGAGACGGCGCTCCCCGTCACGATTCTGAGCGCGGCCGATCTCGACGCACGCGGCATGGCCACGATGGCGGAACTTTTTGAAACCCTCGGCATGGCTGAACCCTCCGCCATCACCGAAATCAATAACGGCCCACAACTCGCGCGCGGCGACGTCGCCTCGATCGATCTGCGCGGTATTGGTTCCGGCAGCACGCTCACACTCCTCAATGGTCGCCGCATGGCCCCTCACCCGATCTCGATGGCGGAAAACGGGGTCCCTTCGCTCGCGGTCAATATCAACACCATCCCGCGAGCCATGCTGGAACGCGTGGAAATTCTCCGCGACGGAGCCTCCGCTATTTATGGTGCCGACGCGGCCGCTGGCGTGATCAACAACCTTGTTTCCCGTACTTACGTGGGCCGTGGCCTTACTTTAAAAGGCTCCATGACGCAGCATGGCGGCGCTAATGAGTTCAACGCTACGGCGTTTGAGGGCATGCGTTTTGGCCGGACGCATCTTTCGGTCTCCCTCGACTATTTTCATCGCGACGCCCTCGCCGCTCACGATCGCGCTTGGGCCAAAAACGCCGACTTGCGCGTCAGTCGCAAGCTTCCTGCTCCGTGGAACGGCATCCCTGTTATTGATCCCGCCACTGGCGTCGCGTTCTCTCGCGACAACGACTTCGCGAACACTAACAGTGTCAATCAATGGGGTCAGTGGCAACGCGGCTTCATCCAGTCTGATTACCTAACCTTTGTCGGCTCTCGCCCCACCGCCAACACCGGCATTACCACCAGCACTACGCCTCCGACCGGCGTTGCCACGATGGCTACCGACGGCATGTTTTACCTCTGGCCCAGCCCCACCGGCGTCTCTTTTAAACAGACCGCGCCATCCAAAAATATCGATAACGCCGAGAACGCCACCTACTCGAATTGGAACCAGTGGAAGATGCTCGTGCCTGCGACCGACCGCGCCCAATTCGCCGCTTTTCTTGATCACACGTTCAACGAGCGCCTTGCCGCCTTTGGCGATTTACTCTTTTACCGCGCCTACAGCCGCACGGGCCGCGAGCCGGTGAATTTTAAAAACACCGACGACCAGGGTATCTATCTCCCCGCCGCCAATCCCTGGAATCCCTTCGGCGTGCGTTTCTATAATGTCACTGGCACGCCTAACAGCGATGGCACGCCGCGGCTCGTTGGCACGCCGGCCGATGTTTCCCTTTGGACTGGCATCTCGCCTGGACAAAATTCGAGCGACGGCCTCAAGCCCCGTGAAACCGAAGTTTATACGTATTCTTGGCGCGCGCTTGGCGGTCTGCGTGGTAAACTGGGTCAAGACTGGGAATGGGAATCTGCGGTCACAGCCTCTGGTGCCCAGACTCACGAATACGAACATTTCCAAGTGCGCGAATCCCTCCTGCGCCGCGCGCTCAACCGCACCGACGCCACCGCCTTCAACCCGTTTCCCGTCACGTTTAAAATCGTTAACAATCAGATTGTCGTCGACCAAGCTTACAAAAACCCCGCCAGCGTTTACGATGGCATCTACGGCGACGAAGACCGCTTCGGTCGCACGAACCTCTTTATGTGGGACGCCAAAATTAACGGCCGCTTCGGCCGCGTTTTTCGCGGCGGCCCCATCGGGGTCGCCAGCGGCACCGAGGTGCGCTACGAGACCTACGACGATAAACGCGCGAGCTTCGTTGGTCTCAATCCCCCCGGCTCGGGCAGCCAGTTTCCCTACCTGCGTGAGGGCGATAACGACTTCCTCGCACTCAGCTCCAATGTCCCGATTAGCGCCGCGCAGACTATTTACGCCGCTTACGTCGAGACGTCGCTACCCTTTGTCACTCGCGAAAACCGCCGCCCGCTACTCGAGTCCCTCGAGCTCACGCTGGCCGGTCGCTTCGAGCATTTTTCCATTTTTGGTCAGACGACCAAACCCAAGGCCAGCCTCGTGTGGAAACCGTTTTCTTTTCTTAAACTGCGCGCCTCCGCCGCCGAATCTTTTCGTGCGCCCAATCTGGTGCAGACTAACACCACGCCTCTGCGCCGCCAAATTGGCGCCGACGACGGCTACCGTTTCGACGTTACCGGCCTCCTCTCCGATGGAATTGCGCAACGCACCGTCTACCGCCAAGGCAACCAAAACCTCCGGCCCGAAGAAGCCAAAACCTGGGTCGCCGGCTTCGTCCTTGATGTGCCCAAAGTTAGAGGACTTTCCTTCTCCTTCGATTATTTCCACCTCAACCAAAACCAGGTGATTGAAAACGTCGGGGGCCAAGCCGCGATTGACCGCGATGAAATCACGCTCGCGCTCGCGACGCAGGCTGAACTCGCCAAGGGTGCCAACATCAACCAGATCGACCTCGGCTCTGGCACCGCCGCCTACAAAGGCTCGAGCAAGGTCATCCGCAAGCCCGTCACCGATGCCGATCGGGCGGCCTTCGCGGCCTTCAACACCCAGCAGACTAGCAGCAATGCTCGCCGCGCCGCAGTTGGCGAACTCGTCAGCGTCATCGACGATTATCTCAATCTTAGCGGCCGCGACATCCAAGGCTACGAGTTCGGCGCCCAATGGCGTTCGCCCAAGACCAACTACGGCCAATTCACGTTTAACGGCGAAGCCACGCATTACATCCTCCGTCGCTCCCAAGCCGATGCAAACTCGCCGCTCCTTGACGAACTCGATCGCAATGGCCGCGTGAAATGGCGCGCCAACGCCTCCCTCTCTTGGCGCCGCGGCCCCGTCTCGCTCGGCTGGTTTTCCACTTATTTCGGCTCCTTTGTGGATACCTCTGCTGCCACGACCGAGGCGATCTACCGCGCCCTCGGCGCGCCCGGCTACATCCGCGTGTTTAACGACAACGGCATCATCCGTTATCTCCTCCGCGTCGATCCCACCTACAATCACAACGCCTGGATATCCTACCGCTTCACGGGGCGCACCACGGCGTGGCTCAAAGGCGTCTCCGTCCGCGGCGGTATCAATAACGTGCTCGATAGCGAACCTCGTCAGGCAGATGAACAATACGGCTATCAATCCGGCACCGCCAACGTGCGCGGCCGCCAATATACGTTCGAGGTCTCGCGTAAATTCTAAGGCTTAGCTTTCCGCGGCGCCCTTTGAGCTGGCGCCGCGGATTGCCTTGAAGCGCGTGGCGCGTTTCACTGGCGGTCAACCCCTCGACCCCTTCCTGTGTTTTCCTTTCTAAAATCCGCCCCGGCCCTCGCCCCGTTGCCAGCCGATCGCATCGAGCCGACTTACCGTCGATTGCGCTGGCAGGTGTTTGCGGGCATTTTCGTCGGCTACGCGGCGTTTTATCTGGTGCGAAATAATTTCGCGCTCGCGCTTCCAGCCATCCTCAAAGCGCATCCGGAGTATTCCAAGGTTCAGCTCGGTTGGGCCATGACCGGCCTGCTCACAGCGTATGGTGTCGCGAAATTTATCATGGGCGCCGTGTCGGATCGCAGCAACCCGCGCGGGTTCATGGCGCTGGGGTTATTGCTCACGAGCGCAGTCACGTTTGCCTTCGGAACGATCCCTGGAGTCTATGGCTCGCTCGCTTTGATCGTTGGCCTTCAGACGCTCAACGGCTGGTGCAACGGCATGGGCTGGCCACCTTGTGGCAAGACGATGGTGCATTGGTGGAGTACGACGGAGCGCGGGCGCGTCGTCGCTACGTGGAACGTCGCGCACAACGTCGGGGGTGCGCTCATCGCGGTGTTCGCCGCGTGGGGCGTGGCGTATTTTGGCGACTGGCGCGCGACGTTTTACGTGAACGCCGCGATCGCGGCTGCCGTGGCGGGGTTGATTTTGCTGCTCGTGCGCGACACCCCCCAGAGCTGTGGACTGCCGCCGGTGGAGACGTTTAAAAATGATTTTCCCGCCGATTACTCTGCGGCGCATGAGCAAACGCTCAGTTTTCGAGAAATCTTTTTCCGCCACGTGTTGAACAACAAATTTCTCTGGGCCATCGCGCTCGCGAATGCATTCATCTATTTTGTGCGTTATGGCGTGGTGAATTGGATTCCTACGTATTTGCAGACGGCGAAGGGTTTTAATTTCAAAGAATCCGGAATGGCCTGGACCGCGTTTGAGCTGGCCGGGATTCCTGGCACGATTTTGTGCGGTTGGATTTCGGATCGTTGGTTCAAAGCGAGACGTGCGCCCGCGACGATTTTGTTCATGACGCTGACGCTCGCCGGCCTCGTGGTCTACGGCCTCAACGGACGCGGTCCTTACTGGATCGACGTGGCCTCGTTGATCGCCATTGGGTTTTTCATTTACGGGCCAATCATGATGATAGGGCTGCACGCGCTGGATCTCGTGCCTAAAAAAGCAGCGGGCACGGCGGCGGGATTCACTGGCTTTTTTGGTTATTTTTTCGGTTCGGCTCCCTCCGGCGCAGGCGTGGGTTGGATCGCGGATAAATTTGGCTGGAATGGCGTGTTCGTGACGATGATCGCATGCTGTCTGCTTGCGATTGGTTTCAGCGCGCTGACGCTCCGACGTCGACCCGCGCCAGGTGCTCTTTCTTGATGAACCTAAAAAATATTCTCGGGTTGCTTCTACTAGTGGCGGGTGTGGGCGTGGCGGCAGAATCGCGGCCACTTGTAATCGCACATCGTGGAGCGAGCGGTTATCTGCCAGAGCACACGCTCGCAGCGAAGGCCTACGCGCACGCCCTAGGCGCGGATTTTCTCGAGCAAGATCTAGTGCTCACGAAAGATGACGTCCCCGTTGTACTGCACGATATTTATCTCGATACGGTGACGGATGTCGCGATGCGTTTTCCGGAGCGGAAGCGGGCTGATGGGCGTTTTTATGCGCTCGATCTCACGCTGGTGGAGTTGAAGCAGTTGCGCGTGACGGAGCGTTTTAATGCTAAGACCGGCGCGCCGGTATTTGCGGGACGGTTTCCGGCGGGCCAGGCGGAGTTTCGCGTTTCGACGCTCGAGGAAGAGCTGCAACTCATCCAAGGCCTCAACCGCAGCACGGGCCGCTCAGTCGGAATTTATCCCGAGATCAAGCAGCCGCAGTGGCACCGCGCGCAAGGTCACGACATCAGCAAAATCGTGCTGCCACTGCTCGCGCGCTATGGCTACGCGACCAAAAACGATGCGTGTTTTCTGCAGTGCTTTGAAGAAGCTGAAGTGAAACGCATCCGCCGTGAGCTCGGCTGGCAGGGACATCTGGTAATGTTAATTGAGGCGAGCGCGCAGGGCGCCGACGGCACTAATTTCACGACGATGTGTACGCCAGCGGGATTGCGCGAGTTAGCCAAGGTCGCCGACGGCATCGGTCCCTCGCTCGGACGCATCGCAACTTGGACGGATAAGGGCGAAGCGAAAATCTCTAATTTAGTAAGCGACGCACACGCGGCCGGACTCGTGGTGCACGCTTACACGATCCGCGTGGATGAACTACCGAAGCGTTGTCCTTCGGCGGTGGCGTTGCATATCGCGCTGTTTACGATGGCGGGCATTGACGGCGTGTTTACGGATTTCACAGACGTTACGCGCGCGTGGTTGCTCGCACCTCATGCGGGTGCACCGGCTCGCTTAAAGTGACGACTTTGCGAGCCAAGCACTCGCGGCGGTAAGATCGGCCGCGACGAGTCCGTGGCTGGCGTGGACGATGGTTTGGGTGACTTCGGCCCCGCCGGCTCGAAACAGCACTGCGAGGCGGGGCGGATGTTCGAGCGGCACGATGGGATCGGCGCTGCCGTTGAGCATCAGCACGCGTTTGCCGGTGAGCGAGCCGGGCGCGGCTGGGGCATCGATCACGACCATGGAACGCAGTAGCAAAGCAGCGCCGAGTGTTTCAGGTCGAAGTTGAAGCAGGGTGGCGGCGATGTTGGCGCCGTTGGAGAAGCCGAGCGCGGTGAGGCGAGTGACGTCGAAACCATAGTGCGCGGCGGCGGCTTGCACGAAATCCGCGAGAGCGTGCGTGCGGCGCGTGACCTCAGCGGGATCGAAGACGCCCTCAGCGAGGCGGGCGAAAAAGCGAAGTGCGCCGTGTTCGGAGACGTCGCCGCGCGGGCTGAGCACGGCGGCGCCAGGAGCGAGTTTGTGCGCGAGCGGCAGCAGATCGTTTTCATCGCCGCCGGTACCGTGGAGCAACAGCAAGGGCGCAGCGGTGGGATTCGTGCCGGGTTGGAAAACGTGGTGGTACGAAAGCGACATGAGCGGGATTACATGAGGGGCGGCAGGTGCGCTTCGATCGCGGCGCGTTGACTCTCGTATTGGGCGGGCAGTTTGAGCGTGGTGCCGAGGGTGGCGAGCGGTTCGTCGAGGGTGAAGCCGGGGTTGTCGGTCGCGATTTCGAACAAGATACCCGCGGGCTCGCGGTAGTAAATCGAGTGAAAATAATTTCGGTCCATCACAGGACTTACACCCAGATTTAGGGCCTGCAAGGAAGCGAGCGCGCGGGCTTGGGTGGTGTCGTCGGGGGTGCGGAATGCGATATGGTGAACGGTGCCCGCGCCGGAGGTTCCGCGTGGGAGTTTGGGATCAACGAGAAGATCCACATACGTTCCGGGTCCGCCGGTGGCGACGCTGAAGCGCGTGCGATGATCGGCGGTGGCCGTGGTGCAATAACCCATCGCATGGGTGAGGAGCGCGGCGGTGGGTGTGGCTTCGGACACAGCGAGCGTGACGCTATGAAAACCACGGATGCCATGCGCCGTGGAAATTTCCGGGTGGGCGTGCGCGGTGCGGGCATCGGGCTCGGTGCTGGCGACGAGTTCGAGGACGAGGCCGTCGGGATCAGTGAACGAGATGACTTCGTCGCCGAAGCGCGTCGTGATCGCACCGGGTGAGACGCCGTGGGCGAGGAGTCGTGCACGCCAAAAATTCAGGCTGCCTGCGGGTACGGAAAACGCCGTGGCGTAGGCTTGGCCCGTGCCAGGACGGCCGCGGCGGATGCCGGCCCAGGGAAAAAATGTAAGCACGGAGCCCGGTGTGCCGACGCTGTCCCCGTAGTAGAGGTGGTAGGTGGATGGGTCGTCGAAATTTACGGTGCGTTTGATCAGGCGCAGGCCGAGCGCGCGCGTGTAAAAATCGACGTTGCGGCGGGGATCCCCGGCGATGGCAGTGACGTGGTGGAGGCCGGTGAGATCGAGCATAGAGGAGGGGGCAGAGGGGTTCGCTAATAATATGCTTTGATGTTGAAACGATGCGTGGGTGGCAGGGGATTGCAAGCGGTGGGGCATATGCAGGTAGGGTTATCTCTGCGCGTAGACGGACAGGATACTGTCCATATGAACGCCATCACCTATACGGCAGCGCGCGAGAATCTCGCCTCGACCATGGATAAGGTTTGCGACGACCGGGAGCCGTTGATTATCACGCGCAACCGCGATCAAGCGGTGGTTATGGTCTCGCTGGAAGATTACAAGGCGATGGAGGAAACGGCGTATTTGATGCGGAGTCCGGCTAATGCGCGGCGACTTTTGGCTTCGATCATGCAATTGGAATCCGGGCAGGGTAAGCTCAGAAAACTGAAGCAACCCTGAGGCGATGGCCGCGACTCAGTTAGTTTTTTCGACTAAGGCATGGGAGGAATACCTGTATTGGCAGGGGACCGACGAGAAGCAGGTTCGACGAATCAACCAGCTCATCAAAGAAGTGATGCGCGAACCGTTCAGCGGGATCGGCAAGCCCGAGCCCTTGCGGCACGCCCTTCAGGGTTATTGGTCGCGTCGAATCGATAGCGAGCATCGCCTAGTTTACAAAGTCGTGGACGAGCAGCTTTGGGTGGCGCAGGTGCGCTTTCACTATCGGGACTAATTGCTCACTCTCGGCTTGGAGGCATCACCAACCGTAGTTGCGCTTGATGCGAAGCGCTTCGTAGAGGTCGGTGGGGAGTTCGAGAATGAAACGACTCGGTGTAAGCATCATGCCGCCGGGACCCGCGCGGGAGGCGATTTTCGGGTAGCTTAGATAGAGCTCGTTGCGGGCGCGAGTGACGGCGACGTAGAAGAGGCGGCGCTCTTCCTCGACGTCGCCGTTTTCGATGGCGCGGCGGCCGGGGAACTGGCCGTCGGCTAGGCCGATCAGGAAGACGACGTCATACTCGAGGCCCTTGGCTTGGTGAATAGTGGTGAGCTTGATGGCGTCGGTCTCGGGCTCGACCCGGCGCTCGCTGGTTTCGCCGTTGAGCAGGACGATCTGCGCGAGAAAATCCTGGGTCTCGTCGAAGCGTTGGGCGAAGCCGATGAGCGCTTTTAATTCCTCGAGACGATCCACGTAGTCAGCGTAGGCGCCCTTTAGATAATCGCCGTACCAACCATCGATCGCGATCTCGACGGTCTCGGCGGGTTTACGATTCTGCATGGCCTCGGCGATCTGTTGGAGCGAGGTGCAGAAATTCGGCCAATCGTCGCGGGCATCTTTGGCTACTTTGCTCAGGACGTCGTCGGTGGGGAGGACGTCGATGAAATTTTTTCGGAGGAGTTGGGCGTTTTCGCGGGCGACAGCGTAGATTTTTTGAGCGCCTTTTTCGCCGATCTTAGGAAGGAGGACGGCGATGCGTTGCCAGGCCTGTTCGTCGGCAGGGTTATAGACGAAGCGGAGCAGGGCGATGAGGTCGCGGATGTGTTGGCGCTCGAAGAACTTCACGCCGCTGGTGATCTGGTAGGGCATTCCGGCGCGGGAAAGTGCGAGCTGGATCTCGAGCGCGAGAAAATGAGATCGGTAGAGGATCGCGATTTCGTTGAGTGAGACGCCGTCGTCGTCGACGAGGGAACGGATGCGCTTGAGAATGAAATCGGCCTGCTCGCGGTCGTCCATGGCTTGGACGACGAACGGTTTTTGGGAGTTGGCGCGGTGGGCGCGGAGTTCTTTTTCGAAGTGCCGGCCCTTGGGTTGGGCCTCGAGCACGCCGTTGGCCAAGGCGAGAATTTGCGGCGTCGAGCGATAGTTGGTCTCGATGCGGTGGATGACGGTTCCAGGGTGACGCTCGGGGAACGTCATGATGTTTTCAAAATCGGCGCCTCGCCACGAGTAGATGCATTGGGCGTCATCGCCGACGGCCATGACGCGGTGGTGTGCGGCGAGTTTGTCGACGATCTGGGCCTGGAGTGTATTGGTGTCTTGGTACTCGTCGACCAAGACGTGGCGGAAACGGTTGGCGAAGTGCTGGGCGACCTCGGGGGCATCGGTGAGGAGCTTGAGCCAGAGCTCAAGAAGGTCGTCGTAATCGACGACGTTTTGCTCACGCTTTTTCTTGGCGTAAGCGGTGGCAAACGCGGGGAAACGGTGTGAGATCTCGGCGTACTGGGGAAACTGATCTGAGACGGTTACGGCGAGCGAGAGCTGGGTGTTGCGCGCAAGGGAAAGCACGCTGAAGAGCGGGCCGGGGCGCGGATTGGTCTTATCCTTGAAAAACATTTTATCCTCCGCTTCGACCGTCTGCTTGAGCAGCGTCTCGGATTCGTCGGCGTCAAGAATGGTGAAATTTTTTGGAAGTCCGATAGCCTCGCCGTGCATGCGCAGCGCGCGGTGTCCGATGCCGTGAAACGTACCGCCCCAAAAACGCCCGGGCTCAAGGCCAGTGAGTTCTTGCACGCGGTGGAGCATTTCTTTGGCGGCTTTGTTGGTAAACGTAAGCAGCAAGATTTCCCAGGGCTGGACGCCTTGGGAGATGAGATAGGCGACGCGGTAAGTGAGCGTGCGGGTCTTGCCTGAGCCGGCGCCAGCGAGCACGAGGATTGGGCCGGGTGGGGCGGTGACGGCGGCGAACTGCTCGTCGTTGAGCAGCGCGCGGAAATCGATCGGCGGAAAGCCGGGCGGACCTGAAGGAGCGTCGAGTTCGAAATCCATGGACCCGCTAAGGCTCACGGCTCAGCGGGCGGGAGCAAAGCGAAAGTTTCGTGCCCTGCCTGTAGGCCGAGACGATTAAGATCCGGGCCGAGTCAATGGGCGGCGGGGCTCGCTGGTGGCGTGACGGAGTTTAGACTGCGGATTTTTTGGGCGGGCTCGACGGTGACGTTTTCCAGAAAAATTCGGCCGGCGTGGTGGACGACGTCGCTGGCAGTGACGCCGGCGAACGTTGAGTTGGAGATACGGATGTCCTCGATGACCGCGCCGGGGAAGCCGACGATGAAAAAGACGCGCGGGCTGGATTTGCTGGTGATGTTTTCCAGTGAGACGTGACGCACGGTCGGCATGAACGCGCCCTTGGCGCCTTCCTCGTAGAGAAAATCTACCGTGACAATTGCTTCGGCGACACGGCCGATCTGAACGTTGCGCATAAAGATGTTTTCGATGGTGCCGCCGCGCACGGCGTTACTCTTAAAGCGGAGCGCACGTTCGAGGTTGGGGCTGTCCATGGTGCAGTTTTCCACAAAAACGTTACGGCAGCCGCCGGCGATTTCGCTGCCGATGACGACGCCCCCGTGGCCGTCTTTCATGGTGCAGCCGCGCACGATGATGTTTTCTGAAGGCACGTTGACGCGGCGGCCGTCGCGGTTGCGGCCGGATTTAATCGCGATGCAATCGTCGCCGGTGTCGAAGATGCAATTTTCAATCAGGACATCGCGGCACGATTCAGGATCGCAACCGTCGTTGTTGGAGCCGTGCGAATTGATCGTGAGGCCACGGACGGTGACGTTGGTGGAAAGCACGGGGTTAACCTCCCACATGGGCGAGCGGATGATCGTGACGCCCTCGATGAGGACGTTTTTGCAACGGTAGGGTTGAATGAAATTGGGCCGCAGAAAATGTCCGCTGCCGAAAACGCGCTCGGCAACGGGCACATCGCGCTCGCCCATCGCGATGAGTGCATCGCGGGCGGCGCGTTGCTTGGGCGGCGTGGCTCCGCGCTTCACGTTCCACGCCCACCACGTGTCGATAGTAGCGCCACCGTCGAGCGTGCCGCTGCCGGTGACGGCGATATTTTCCTGCTCAAACGCGTAAATGAGCGGCGAGTGGTTCATGCATTCGACGCCTTCCCAGCGCGTGAACACGATCGGGTAAAGCGCGGGGTCGGGGTTGAACCGCAGCGTGGCGCCGGCGGCGAGGTGGAGATTGATGTTACTTTTTAAGTGGATGGCGCCCGTGCTAAATTCGCCTGCGGGGACGACGACGCGGCCACCGCCGGCGGCGTGACAGGCGGCGATAGCTTGGGCGATGGCTGCGGTGGCGTCGGTCGTGCTGCCGGCGACGGCGCCGTAAGCAGTGATGGGGAAATCGCGGGCGGGAAACGTCGGGGCCTTAATGCGGGCGAGGATTTCCACAGCGGTGTCCCAAGTGACGGGCGCGGAGCTAGTGGCGGCGCGGAGCGAGTGGCCGACAGTGGCGACGAAAAGCACGGCGAGCACGAAGAGGATTTTTTTCATGGAGCGGGGGCGGGACGATTGAACCAAACTTGGGACAGGTGTCCGAGAAAACGTGGACGTTCGCTCGAGCGGGGGAAAGCGGAAACGTTTTAAAGCAAAACGAGGTCGTTGCGGTGAACGACTTCGAGGCGCTTGCGCGACGGGTGGAGTGCGCGCAGGGCGACGGCTTGGAGCCCGGCGAGCGCGGGGATTTCCTTGCTGGAGAAATTGGTTTTACCACGGGCGAGCACGGTGGCGTCGGGGCCTGCGATGTTCACGATATCGCCAGGGTTGAATTCCCCGCGGGCGTGTGTGACGCCGACGGCGAGGAGGCTGCTGCCGCGTTCGCGAAGGACGGGTACGGCCCGGGCATTAACGAACACCGTGCCCTCAGGGCGCTGGAAGTAGGCGAGCCAGTGTTTTTTGGCGTCGAGGGGCAGGCCACTGGGGACGAAAAACGTGCCGGGGCCGGTGCCGCCGAGTAGACGCGCTACGATGGCGGGCTCGGAGCCGCTAGCGATGAAGACGCCGCAACCGGCGCGGGTGGCGAGCTTGGCCGCGGTAATTTTAGAAATCATGCCGCCGGTGGCTGTCTCGCTCGTGGTGCCGCCGGCCATGGCCTCGATGGCGGGCGTAATTTTTTCTACTACGGGGACGATTTCGCCGGTACCTTTGAGATCTATGAGGCCGGGCGCGGTGGAAAGAATGATGAGGTGCTCAGCCTCGACGAGGCTCGCGACGAGGGCGGAGAGCGTGTCGTTGTCGCCAAACTTAATTTCGGCGGCGCTGACGGTGTCGTTTTCATTGATGATCGGAATCGCGCCATAGCCGATGATCTGGCGGAGCGTTTCGCGGACGCCGAGGTAACGGGTGCGCACGCGCAGGTCGTCGTGGGTGAGGAGAACTTGGGCGACGGTGAGCGCGTGGGGCGCGAAGGCGGTTTGCCAGACCTGCATGAGGCGGGATTGGCCAAACGTCTTTGGGTTTTTTCGCGAGGGCGAGGGCACCCATGCCAAGGCCGACGGCGCCGGAAGAAACGACGATCACCTCGGTGCCTGCGGCGCGCAGGGTGGCGAGTTGGGCGGCGAGATCGGCGATGTGCGCGGTATCGAGTTGGCCTATACCGGTGGTGAGTACGCCGGTGCCGAGTTTGACAACGACGCGTTTCGGGGTGGCGGAAGATTCTTTTTTCAACGCGGGAAGCGCGGCGGTCCGCGGCGGGGAGGATGGGGGCGCAGGGGAAACTCCGCCCGGTCGGGCTCAGACGGTGAGCAGGTCCTTTTCTTTATGCGCGAGGTGTTCGCCAATGCTTTTGATGGCGGCATCGGTGGCGGCTTGGATGTCTTTTTCGACGCGCTTGGCTTCGTCTTCGGGCAGTTTGGCTTTTTTGACTGATTCCATGACGTCGCGGCGGACGTTGCGCACGTGGACGCGACCTTCTTCGGCGAGACGATTGGCGTTTTTAACGAATTCGAGGCGGCGTTCCTTGCTCATATCGGGGAGTGGAATGCGGATGACTTTTCCATCCGGGATCGGGTTAAAGCCGAGGTTGGCTTCCTGGATGCCGCGGATGATGTCTTTGATGATGCTGGTGTCCCAAGGTTGAACTTGGATGAGGCGGGCGTCGGGCGTGCTGATGGCCGCGCATTGTTTGAGCGGGGTCATGGTGCCGTAGGCTTCGACCATAACGGTCTCGACCATCTGCGGCGTGGCTTTGCCGGTGTGAATGGAGCTAAATTCGTGGAGCGTGTGGTCCACGGTTTTTTTCATCTTGGCTTGGGCTTCGGCGAGGAATGGGGAGGACATGGTGGAATTTTTTAAAGGTGGAAAAACGGGCGGCGGGGCGGATCAATTTTTGACGAGGGTACCGATTTTTTCGCCGAGAACGGCTTTGCGGATGGCGTGTTCGTCGTTGAGGTCGAACACGAGGATCGGGACGTTATTATCCAGACACAGGGAGAACGCGGTGGAGTCCATGACGTTGAGGCGCTGTTTGAGCGCGTCGATAAAGGTAATCTGGTCATATTTGACCGCGTCGGGAAATTTTTTCGGGTCTTTGTCGTAGATGCCGTCGACCTTGGTGGCCTTCATGATGATGTCGGCGTGCATCTCGGAGGCGCGGAGGGCGGCGGTGGTATCGGTCGAGAAGTAGGGGTTGCCGGTGCCGGCGGCGAAGATGACGACGCGGCCCTTTTCTAGATGGCGCATGGCGCGGCGCAGGATGAACGGCTCGGCGATCTGGTTCATCGGGATGGCGCTCTGGATGCGCGTAGTAACGCCCATTTTTTCTAGGCAATCCATGAGCGCGAGCGCGTTGATGACGGTGGCGAGCATGCCCATGTAATCGCCGGTGGTGCGGTCGACGCCGCGCTGGGAGCCTTGAAGGCCGCGGAAGATGTTGCCGCCGCCGATAACCACGCAGACTTCGACGCCGAGGTCGGCGATCTCTTTGACCTGGCTGCAGGTTTTTTCTAGGGTCGCTGCGTCGATGGGATCCCCACCTTTGCCGCCGCGTAGGACTTCGCCCGAAAGCTTTAAAATGATGCGTTTATATTTAACGCCGAGCGCGACTCGTTTGTTGGCATGCATGGCCGCGAGGAAACGATTGTGCAAAATCGGCGTCAATGCCCGAGATGGAGGGCAGCCTCATCCCCGCGGAAAAATAGCGTGGAGCGTAAATGAAATTTCGGGTGAGTCTTCGTAGAAAAATCACCCATTGATTCTCCCTTATCATCGCCAACCCGCGCCCGCTGGTCGCTTGGTTCTGGCTCTGTGCGCGCTTGCTTCGTTAAGGGGATCGCGACCTCGGGTTGATAATATCCATTATAAGCTAATATATGGAGACTTGCCCCAGCGAAAGCTCCCTCGCTAGCGTGGTTGTTTATCGCATGAAAAAAGCACTTATCACCGGCATCACGGGGCAGGACGGTTCGTATCTCGCCGAGCTGTTGCTCGCTAAGGGCTACGAAGTCCATGGCGTGATTCGCCGCGCATCCACCTTTAACACCAGCCGGATCGATCACCTTTACCGCGACCCGCACGTCAACGGCGTCAAGCTCCACCTGCACTACGGGGACCTCGCCGATTCCGTGCAGATGGTGAAGCTCCTCTACGAGCTCCAGCCCGACGAAATTTACAACTTAGGCGCTCAGTCCCACGTGCGTGTTTCCTTTGATATTCCTGAATACACGGGCGACGTCGTTGGCCTCGGTTCGGTGCGCATTCTTGAAGCGATTCGCGAAGCTGGCCTCGTGAAAAAATGCCGCTTTTACCAAGCCTCCTCCTCTGAGATGTTTGGCAAGGTTCAGGAAGTGCCCCAGACGGAAAAAACTCCGTTCTGGCCCCGTTCCCCCTACGGCTGCGCGAAAATGTACGCCTACTGGCTCACCGTTAACTACCGCGAAAGCTATAACCTCCACGCCTCCAACGGCATTCTCTTCAACCACGAGAGCCCGCGCCGCGGCGAGACGTTCGTCACCCGCAAAATCACCCGCGCTGCCACGCGTATCAAACTCGGTCTCCAAGACCGCCTCTACATGGGCAACCTCGATGCCCGTCGCGACTGGGGTTACGCCAAGGAATACGTGGAGATGATGTGGGTCATGCTCCAGCAAGACCAAGCCGACGACTACGTGGTCGCCACCAATGAGACCCACACCGTCCGCGAATTCATCCAAGAAACCTTCGGCCTGCTTAACCTCGATTGGGAAAAATACGTCAGCTACGACGCCCGCTACGAGCGTCCCGCCGAGGTCGAACTGTTGATCGGTGACCCCGCGAAGGCCAAGCGCCAACTCGGTTGGGAGCCCAAGACGAAGTTTAAAGAACTCGTTAAAATCATGACCGAGGCCGACCTCGAACTTGCTAAACGCGAGGCTCAGATCGCCAGCTTGCCTCAACCCGCGCATACGACGATCGCATGAAGCTGTTTATCGCGGGCCACCAAGGCATGGTCGGCGGCGCGCTCGTGCGCCGGTTTCAACGCGAATCCGGCGTTACGCTCCTCCTGCGCTCGCGCCGCGAGCTCGACCTTACCTCGCAAACGGCCGTCGACGCCTTTTACGCTGCTGAGAAGCCCGACGTTGCTATTATCGCCGCCGCCAAAGTCGGTGGCATCCACGCGAACAACACGTACCCGGCCGAGTTTCTTTTCGATAATTTAGCAATCGCCGCCAATACCATCAACGGCGCCTATCGGGGCGGTGTGAAACGGCTGCTTTTCCTAGGCAGCTCGTGCATTTATCCCAAGCACGCACCTCAGCCTATGTCTGAGGATTGTCTCCTTACCGGCCCGCTCGAGCCTACCAACGAGGCCTACGCCATCGCCAAAATCACCGGCCTCAAGCTCGCCCAATCTTACCGCAAGCAGTACGGCGTGCTTTATCACTCCGCGATGCCGACCAATCTCTATGGTCCTGGGGATAATTACCACTTGCAGAACTCGCACGTGTTGCCCGCGCTTCTGCGCAAATTCCACGAAGCCAAAACCGCGGGTCGCGCCGAAGTCGTCGCCTGGGGCACCGGCGCGCCGAAACGCGAATTCCTCCACGTCGACGACCTCGCTGATGCCTGCGCATTTCTGCTCACGCTCGAAAATCCGCCCGACTGGATTAACGTCGGCACCGGCACCGACGTCACCATCCGCGAACTTACTGAAACTGTCGCCACCGTCACGGGTTTCACGGGCAAAATCGTTTGGGACTCCACCAAACCCGACGGCACCCCGCGCAAACTCATGGATGTTTCCCGACTCGGCGCGCTGGGGTGGCGCGCCCGCATCGCGCTCTGCGATGGTGTCGCCAAAACCTACGCCTCGTTCCTCGCCGAACAAGCCGCCGGCACGCTCCGTGACTAAGCTTATTTTGCGCGCTCGCTCGCTTGGGGGCGGGTGGGCGCATAATTTTTTCCCGTTACAAATTCCTCCGCGTCGCGTCACACTGCCCGTATGAATTTCCCTGTCTTCACGCTCGCCTTCATTGAGGGCTTGGGCGGACCCGAGATGTTGCTCATCCTCGTGTTGATTTTGGTCATGTTCGGTAAGGACAAACTCCCCGAGCTTGCCCGCGGCCTCGGCAAGTCGATGAAGGAACTGAAAAAAGCTACGAGTAACGTCGAAGAAGAATTTAAGCGCGCGCTCCAAGAAGACGAATACCGCCAAAACCAGGCCAGCTACACGCCCGCCATCACCTCCGCGCAGCCCGTCGCCGCGCTCCCAGCCGGGACGTCGGCCGAAACCACTCCCGCTGATACGATTCCTGCTTCGCCGGTGGCTACCGATGCGCCCGTGCCCCACGTCGCTAGCGAACCGGTTGTAGCGGCCGATGCCTCCGCGCCGTTGAACCCCGACATCTCACCCGCGCCAATTGTACCGCCCGCGCCGGCGCCGGCGCCGGCTCCGCGCAGGCCCGCCGCGCCTCATCGCGGCCGCGCTGATGTCTGAGTGCGCTTCTAATCGCACTGAAAACTGGGCTGGCCCTCCGGCCGATACCGGCCTCAGCCTCGCCTAATGAAATGGTTTCCGCGACGGCTCCTTTTGATGCTGATGCTCGCGGGGTGGGTCGTCGCCCGGGCTTCCGAAACGACGCCGCCACTTATTTTGATTTCGATGGACGGTTTTCGCTGGGATTACTGTGAGCTCTATCCCGCCGAGACGCCCCAGCTGCGCGCCTTGATCCGCGCCGGCACCACCTCGCGCGCTCTCATCCCGGTTTATCCCACCAACACGTTTCCTAATCACTACTCGATCGTGACCGGCCTTTATCCCGCGCGCCACGGGATAATCAACAATGAGCACTTTGATCCGGTCCTCGGCGAATTTTTTAACTATAAAAACGCCGCCGCCGTTGGCGCCGCGAAATGGTGGGGTGGTGAACCGATCTGGACCACCGCCGTCCGCCAAGGCCGCGCCAGCGCCAGTTATTTTTGGGTTGGTTCCGAGGCCGAAAACCACGGCGTGCGTCCCACGTATTGGAAAAAGTACGACTACTCCATCCCGTTTAAAAAAAGTCTCGAAGAACTTGTCGGCTGGCTTGCTCTTCCCGTCGAAAAACGCCCTGCAGTGGTTGCCTTCTATTTTGAAGAAACCAACGCCGCTGGCCACAAATACGGCCCTGAATCTCCCGAACTCGCCGCCGCCGTTCGCCTCCTCGATACGCAGATTGGCGAGCTCCGCACGCGCTTGGCCGAGGCCGGCGTCACGCCGAATTTTGTGATCGTTTCTGACCACGGCATGGCGCCCGTGAGCGCCGATAAAGTCATGCTCCTAGACGACTACATCGACCTCGCCACCGTGCAGGTAGATTTCGATGGTTCGGCCGTCGGCCTGCGTCCGCATGACGGCGATGCCGCTGCGCTCGTCCGCCGGCTCGCCGCGCTCCCGCACGGCCACGCGTACCTCGCCGCCGATTTGCCGCCCTCGTTTCACTTGAAGGACAATCCGCGCATCCCGCCCGTCTGGATCGTCCCCGAGCTCGGCTGGCACGTGGAGCGTCGCCTCCGCTTCGAGCGCATCCGCCTCTCATTTCTCAAAGGCGATCACGGCTATGGCCCCGCCCACGCGGCGATGCGAGGCATCTTCATCGCCAGCGGCCCGTCCTTCAAAACCGGCGTTGTCGTTGAGCCCGTGGAAAACATCCATATCTACAACCTGCTCTGCGCCGCCCTAAAGTTGCAGCCCGCACCCAACGACGGCGACGAGCGCCTAGTCCGCGCGGCGTTGAAATAACTCATTGGAGCGCAGCATCGTACGCGCCCTGGGTCCACACCGCCGCCGGCCTTATGACAAACTTTGGCTAAAAAAATTCTCGACCCCGGCGCGGCGTTGGGCACTTTTGAAGATGCATCAGGAATGAGCTGACCTTTAAAAAGTCAGCTCCGCCAACCGGGCCGGGAGCGGCCACGGTGGATCGAGCGCAAGCTCGGATGTGCGTCTCCCGTAAGGGCGACGAACCAAGCACGCTCCCGAAGACGAAACCGATCTGATGCCTCAGATCGGTTTTTTGTTTTCCACCCCTGCTGCGCGATCCTCCTCAACCAAGAAATCACGCAACATGATCACAACCAAATCTATCCCTGGACTTCGCCTGCCCACGGCCAATCCCAACCACCACCTGTGGAATAACCACGGTACCTGGTTTTTGCACTACACGGTGCATCCCACGCCGTTCACCAAAGACCGCATTCGGCGGACCTTGGGTACTAAAGACCTCGCTGAAGCCCGCCAACGCCGTGACCGTTTTTTTGCGCAACTCGCCCGCTCGGCCCCGGCCGTGTCCGGCTGCGAGCGTCGCGATCAAGTCGCCGCATGAACTCCCCGGTGCGAGTGATTCACTTCGCGCGGGTTGCCGGCATGATCGCGGCACCCAGCGAGGAGGCCGGCGAAATTGTGGCGCGGGTGTGGCTAGGTGAATTTCCTGTCGCCGCTTCCGGAGCGATCGTACGCACCTGCGCTGGCTGGTATTACGTCGCGGCCGAGGCCGGTGCCAGCGTCCTGACGCCTTTGCGCAGCACGCACTCGCGTGCAGATCTTGAGCGCCAGATCGTGCGGTTTTACCGCGGCGAGGCGGCGGATGATTTCGAGTCTTGGGCGGTCGCGAGTTAAGCGCGGCGCGATCAGACCCCGGCGAGCACGCGGGTGAGGAAATCGCGGTTGGCTTTTGCGTTGGCGGTAGTCTCGGCGGCAGTCGCGCCGATCTTGCAGCACTCGACCATCACTGGACCGTTGAAACCACCGGCCTTCAGTCCTTGAAAAACGGCGGCAAAATCAACCTGACCGGCGCCAAATTGAATCATGACATCGGGCTTACGCTTGCCAGCGGCGTCGACTGCGACGGAGCAATCTTTCGCGCAGAAACCGGTGACGTGCTGGACGATGGGTTTTAGCTCTTCGACGGGGTCTTTGCCGGTGTAGTAGATGATATTGCCGGCGTCGTACCAGATTTTGAAATTTTTGTGCCCGACGGTTTTGATCGCGCTAAGGATTTCGGCCGAAGCCCCGCTGCCGCCGCCGTGGGGTTTCATGACTAACTTGATGCCGCGCTCCGCGGCGAAGGCCGCCGCGTCGGCCATGATCTTGAAGTATTTTTCGTAACGCTCAGGTTTGTCTTCGCCAAAGGTGAGGGCGAATTCGACGCCTATGGTATGGCCATTTTCGATCTGCTTACGAGTATCGGCGATGGCCGCGGGCAGCTCGAGCGCGGTATTCACCCGCAGGGCGGTCATATTAACCTTTAGACCTCGGGCGGCTATTTTCTGTTTGATCGCCGGCTTTGATGGCATCGAGCGTTTCCTCGTACGACCATTTGGTCCATGGGCGATTAAAACAGCCGACCGGCCAGGTCGAGCCGACGGAGGCGGCATGGAGGTTGCGCGGCAGGAGTGCGGCCGCGACAACGGCGGAGGAAGCGGCGAGAAAATGGCGGCGAGAGAGTGAGGTCATGGGGAAAGGGTAGGGGTGAATGAAAACGCCGGCATTTTTTACGACGTCGATTTTAACAACGTGGGCAACCTAAGTTTTGAACTTATAAAGTAGAGGAGCGGGGGTGATCATGATAGTATCGGCGATGGCCGCGGGCAGCTCGAGCGCGGTATTCACCCGCAGGGCGGTCATATTAACCTTTAGACCTCGGGCGGCTATTTTCTGTTTGATCGC